>DATBIJ010000078.1:0-17671 GCA_036557025.1 Thermoanaerobaculia bacterium
GGGCATCACCGAGAGGCGGGAGAGCCGCACGAGCGCGAAGTCCTTGAAGAAGGACTTCGCCTTGATCTCCGCGAGGGTCACGGGCCGCGGCAGCGCGTGCGCAGGCGCCACGTCCACGACGTGCGACTTCCCGCTCGCGTCCTTCGGGTCGGGATAGGCGTCGCCCAGAGCCTTCGCGACGCCCACGACCGCCTTCTCCGAGCCGGTGTGGTAGTAGAAGACCCGATCCCCTTTCTTCACGCCGCGAAGGTTCTTCTGCGCGAGCGGGTTCTTCACGCCGCTCCAGACCGTCTTGCCGTCCTTCTGCAACTGCGCGAAGGAGTAGTGCGTCGGTTCTTCCTTGAAGAGCCAGTTCATCAGAGGTGAATCGTAAACCGTAAACCGTGAATCGGAGCCGAGACGCTCGGGCTTCTATTCACGATTCACGATTCACGATTCACTCTCCGGGTTTGGGGCGGTTCCGGTACCGCTCGTACAACCGCTTGTGCTTGTCCGAGAGATCCAGCTCGCGCCCGTCGAGGTAGGCCGCCAGCACGCGGTGGCGGAAGTCCAGAACGTCGCCGTCGGTCACGATCATCGTGGCGTCCTTGCCCGCCGCGATCGATCCGACCCGATCGTCGATGCCGAGGATGCGCGCGGGCTCGAGCGTGATCGCCTCGAGCGCCTTGTCGCGCGGCAGGCCGTAGGCCGCCGCGACCCCGGCGTGGTGGGCGATGTTGCGGACGAACTGGGAGTCCCCCTCGCTGATCGCGACGCGGACGCCGGCCTTCGCGAGCGCGCCGGCGTTGGTGAACGGCGCGTCGTACGGCTCGTCGTTGCGGGCGGGAAGGCCGATCACCGGATCGACGACCACCGGCACGCCGGCGGCGGCGATCTCGCCCGCGGCCCGCCACGCATCCTGGCCGCCGACGATCACGATCTTCAGCCCGCCCTCCTTCGCCCAGGCCAGCGCCCCCTTGATCTGCGCGAGCGTGTTGGCGACGACGAAGACCGGAATCTTCCCCTCGACGGCGGGCCGCAGCGCTTCCATCTTCGGATCCGCGTCGTGCCGCGGCACGCCGGTTCCGCTCTCCGAGTCGCGGGCCTTTCCGTACGCCTTCGCGGCGGCGAAGGCCTCTTTCAAGCGGCGCAGGCTCTCGTCGCGCCGCTTCTCCTGAACGCGCGCGGAAAAGCGCGCGTCCGGAGAGCGGTCGACGCGGAGGTTGGGCCAGAACACCGTCACCGCCGCGGGAGAGCGCAGCGCGGTGTCTTCGCGCGTCCACCCGTCGAGCTTCAGAGCCGAGACGGCGCCCGAAACGATGCCGCCGATCGGCGTGATCCCCGCGACGAGCACTCCGCTCGACCGCGTGACCGGCAGGATCTCCGAATCGAAGTTGACCGCGAGATCGGCGCGCGCCTCGGGGTTGATCTCCCCGATCTCGGTCGTGTCGACCGACGCGCGGACGGCCGAGATCTCGACGAGGCCCAGCTGGGTCGCCGTCGCGATCAGGGACGGGTAGAGATGCTTTCCCGAGAGGTCCACGACCCGCACGCCGGCGGGCGCAGGGCCCGCGGAGACCGACTCGATCTTGGTGCCGTGCACGACCACGACGCCGGCGGGGATATCGGGGCCGGCGACCGGATGCACGGTCGCGCCGACGAGCGCCATGCGCCCGGAGGGCGCGGCGGAGGGCGTCTGCGCGGAGAGCGAGAGCGCGGCGACCGCCGCCGCCGCGAGCAGGATCACGCGGGGCTTCATCGCCCACCTCCCGCCTGCGGGGCGGGCGTCGGGGCCGCCGCCGGTGCCGACGCGGCCGGCCGCTCGAGCGATTTCTTCGCCTTCGCGACCAGATCGGCCCGCTCCTTCTCGACCGACGCGCGCCGTGCCAGATCGTCGGCGCGGTCGAAATATTTCGCACCCTCGATCCAGGTCTCCAGCGCGATCGACGAGGTCGCGAGCGGGTCGCCGCTCCACACGACGAAGTCCCCGTCCTTGCCCGGCTCCAGCGAGCCGACTTTGTCGGCGATGCCGAGCTGGCGCGCGGGGTTCGATGTCACGAACGCCAGCGCATCCTGCGGCGGAACGCCCCCGTACTTGACCGCCTTGGCCGCCTCCATGTTGAGGCGCCGCGCGAGCTCGTCCGAATCCGAGTTGAAGGAGGTCAGCACGCCGCGCTCGCGCAGAAGCGGCCCCGCGTACGGGATCGCGTCGTAGACCTCGAGCTTGTAAGCCCACCAGTCGGTGAAGATCGAGGAGCCCGCGCCGTGGCGCGCGACCTCGTCGGCGACCTTGTAGGTTTCCAGCCCGTGCTGCAGCGTCGCGATCCGGAATCCGAACTCCTCGGCGAGGCGCATGACGTCCAGGATCTCGCTCTTCACATAGGAGTGGCAGTGCACCTTGCGTTTCCCCTCCAGGATCTCGGCCACCGCTTCGAGCTGGAGGTCGCGCGCCGGCGGGATCGCGACCCGATCCTTCCCGAGCGCCTGGAACTCGTTCCAGCGCCGCCGGTAGTCGCGGGCCGCGAGGAAGCGCTCGCGGATCAGGTTCGACACGCCCAGCCGCGTCTGCGGGTAGCGCTGCGACGGCGTCTGCACATTGGATCGCTTCGGGTTCTCGCCGAGGGCGAACTTGATGCCGGGCGGCGCGCCGGCGACCAGAAGGTCGTCCGGGGATCCCCCGCGGCGCCACTTCACGATCGCGTTCTGCCCGCCGATCGCGTTGGCGGAGCCGTGGAGCACGTTCGCCGTGGTCGTCCCCCCGGCGAGCTCGCGGTAGATCGCGACGTCGAAGGGATCCAGCACGTCCTGGATCCGGACTTCCGCCGTCACGTTGTGTGTGCCCTCGTTGACCTGGCCGTCCACGGCCGTGTGGGAGTGGGCGTCGAGGATCCCGGGCGTCACGTGCCTGCCCCGCCCGTCGATCTCGACGGCGCCCGACGGCGCCGTGAGGCCGCGCCCGACGGCGGAGACCTTCCCGTCCACGATCAGCAGGTCGGCGCCCTCGAGAATCCCGGCGTTGCCCTGCGTCCAGACCGTCGCGCCTCGCACGACCACCGCCTTCGGCCGGGCGAGCGGTCCGTCGTCCCGCGCCGGCGCCGGCCGCACATCGGCCTCCCAGACTTTCTCGGGCCGCTCCGGCGCATCCTCGCGCCGCGGCTTCTCCGGCACGTCGAGGCGCACGCCGTCGATCCAGATCGCCTCGACCTTCGTCTTGGCGTCGAACGGCTCACCGGAGGCGAGCACGACGTTGGCGATCATGCCGGGCTCGAGGGCCCCCAGCCGCGTCGCGAGGCCGAGCTGGCGCGCCGGGATCGTCGTCACCGCGGCCAGCGCGTCGGCGGCGGAAAGGCCGCGCGCGAGGGCCTCGCGGACCCGGCGGGGGAACTCCTCGGGATCCTCCAGGCCGGCCGTCGTCAGCGAGAAGGCGAGGCCCGCCTCGCGCAGCCACTTGGGGTTCGACGGCGCGCGGTCGATGTGGCGAAGCCGCTCCAGCGGAACATCCAGCCATTCGGTCTCGTCCGCCATCCGCTCGGGTCGAGGGTACGCCACGCGCACGATCAGATCCGGCTTCGCCGCCGCCACCTGTGCGAGCAGCCGGTACTCGTCGTTGCCGCCGACGCAGATCGCCTTGAGCGAGAACTCCCGCGCGAGCTTCGTCGCCCGCAGCAGCGCGAGGGCGTCCATCGTGTCGAAGAACACCGCCTCGCGTCCCGCCAGCGCGGACGCGAGCGCCGCGCTCGACTCGACGTACTTCGGCCGCGACAGGCCGGATCCCTTCGCGTAGGCGGCCTCCGCGTCCCGCCACCAGGCGGCGTCCAGGAAGCTCTGGCGGATCAGTGCGACCGCGCCCATGCGCGAGACCGGATAGACCGCGCGCGAGATCGCCTGCGAGAAGTTCGAGAAGTCCAACCGCTCCGGCTCGAGCGCAACGTGCTGGCCGGCCTCCGGCAGGATGACGCGGCCCGAGAGCGGGCCGTCGGAGAGAGACACGACGGCGCCCCGCCCGCGCAGCGTCCCCTCGGTCGGGACGGCGGCGACGACGGCGTAGCCCATCCGCCGGTACGCCTCGGCGACGCGGTCCTTGACCGTCAGGCCGTCGAGCGCGCGCCGCTGCGCGGCGACGCTGGTCAGCGGGTGGTCCGCCGGACCCCTCGCGGGGCGGGCCGCCGGTGTGGCCCGATCCTCCGTGTCCTCGTCGTCCGAGGGCTTGCGGGGAGCCTTTCCGCCGAGCCGGTCCGCGGGAACGAAGGGATCGACGAACGCCGCGTGGACGACCCTGCCCCGGGCGTCGAAGAGCCGGGCGTCGGCCGGAATCGCGACCGCGCCTTCCCGCCCGGCCGCCACCAGCGTCCCGCCCCGCATCACCACGACGCCCGGGTCGAAGACCTTCCCGGGCGCGGCGATGACCCGCCCCCCGACGATCGCGGCCGCCCGGTCGTCGCCTAGCCGGACCCCCGCGGGAGCGCCCCGTGCCGCTCCGGACGAAGACACGTGGATCGCGGCCATCGCCACCAGGGCGAGGGCCGAAAGGGCCGAAATTGTGCGTTTCATCAGGGGGGAATCTTAACAACACGAGAGCCGCTTCAAAGATGCGGGAAATCGACATACACTGCGCGCCCGCCGGGCGCGATCGCGTCGATCCGCCAGGCCGGGACACGAACGGTGCCCGCTGTAGTGACTCGAGAGAGGGAAAGGAGTAACAGGCATGCATCGGAATCTGTTGATGTCGGCCGTCGGGCTGACCTTTGCCGCCGGGCTCGCGCTGGCGCAATCCGCGCCTCCGAGCGCGCCGGCGCCCACGCCGACTCCGGCCGCGAAGCGCCGTATCCAGAGCCCGTACGGGGAGGCCTCCACGGAGGTCGGGGGAAAGTGGGAAGGCCAGCCGGCCAAGTACTCCGGCGGCAAGTGGATCGAGATCGAGTACTACCGTCCGATCATGCGCGGCCGCACGGACCTCTTCGGCTCCGGTGCGGAGTACGGCAAGAAGATGAACGCGGGCGCCCCGGTCTGGCGCGCGGGCGCCAACCGCACGACGCGGCTGACCACCGAGGTGCCGCTGGAGTTGGGCGGCAAGCGCATCGCGCCCGGCGAATACAGCATGTTCATCGATCTGAAGGAAGGCGCCTGGACACTGATCCTCTCGAGCCAGGGCGTGCAGAAGAACTACGACGCCAACGACAAGTCGAACACCTGGGGCTCTTACAACTACGATCCCAAGTTCGACGTGGCGCGCGTCCCGATGACCTCCTCGAAGCCGCCCATGTCGGCCGACCAGCTCACGATCTCCTTCGTCGACATGACCGACGCCGGCGGCAAGATCGCCGTCTGGTGGGACAAGGAGATGGCGACGGCGGACTTCAAGATCGTTCCGTAGCAGATGCCCGCATCGCGGCCCCGCTTCGGCGGGGCCGCGTCGGACTTCGATCGCCCAACGCATGACGCGCCTCGCCGTTGCCGCCGCGGTCGCCGCCGTTCTCGCCTCGCGACCCGCGGCCGGCGCCGAGCGCGCCATCCCCTTCTGGCCCGACGAGGTGCCCGCGGCGATCGCGGCGCGCGTCGACGGCAACGCGGCCCTCCAGACCGTTCGCGACCTGTCGCGGTTCCACCGGGTCCAGGGCTCCGCGCCCTTCAAGGCCGCGGCGGAGATGATCCGCCAGCGGGCGCAGTCGGCGGGCCTCACGGAGGCATCGATCCTCTCCTTCCCGGCCGACGGGACGACCGCCTACGGACACTTCCGCTCCTACTACGGTTGGGAGTGGGAGTCCGCCCGCGTCGAGGAGCTCTCGCCGCGCGCGGGCGTCATCGCGTCATTCCCCGAGCTTCCGGTCGCGCTCGCGGACTACAGCCAGGACGCCGATGTCGAGGCCGAGCTCGTGGACGTCGGATCCGGAAGCAGCCCCCGGGACTACGAGGGCAAGGATGTCCGCGGGAAGATCGTGCTGTCGCACGGTCCCCTGCCGCGCGTGCACGGGCTCGCCTGCGTGGAGCGCGGCGCCGTGGGGTTCCTCTCGGCGTTCCCCAACCAGACCACGGCGTGGTCGGGAGAAGACCGCGACTACGTCCGCTGGGGCCACCTCGATCCCTACGAGAAGGCCAACCGCTTCGCGTTCATGGTCTCCGCACGGCAGGCGGCCGAGCTTCGAGGGCGGCTGGCCGCCGGTGAGCGGATCGTCCTGCGGGCCCGCGTCAATGCCCGGATGGTTCCCGCCGGCTTCGACGTCGTCACCGCCGCCATCTCTGGAACCGATCCGGCCTCGGGCGAGGTGCTGCTCACGGCGCACCTCTGCCACGAATCGGCCGGAGCGAACGACAACGCCTCGGGGAGCGCCGCGATCCTCGAGACCGCGCGGACGCTGCAATCGGCGATCGCCGCGGGGGCGCTGCCGAGGCCTCGGCGCACGATCCGCTTCCTCTGGGTTCCCGAGATCGCGGGGACGCAGGCATACCTCGTCCGCAACCCGGAGATCGCCCGTCGAGCCGTCGCCGCGATCAACATGGACATGGTCGGCGGCTCTCTGACCGCGACGCGCGGCAGCTTCCATCTCTCGCGGACCGCCGAGACGCTTCCCCACGCCGCGAACGCGATCGCCCGGGCGTGGCTCGAGGACGTCCGCGTTCGCTCGGCGCGCCACGCCGAGAGGGGCGGCGATCCGCGCGAGGCGATCGCGGCGCGCGGCGGATCGCGCGAGGCCTTCGTCGGCGACCTGCGTGCGACCGAGCCGGGCAGCGACCACGACGTGCTCCAGGCCTTCGGGGTTCCGACGGTGTACTTCCACGACTGGCCCGACGTCACGATCCACACCGACAAGGACCGCCCGGAGAACCTCGACGCCACCAAGCTCGGACGCGTCGCCTACATGGGCGCCGGCATCGCCTGGACGCTCGCCGCGCTGCCCGACGCCGAGGTCGGCCGGCTGATCGACGCCGTGCGCGCCGACGCCGAGGAGCGCCTCGCCCGCGTCCGGTTGCGCACCGAGGAAGCGGACCTCGCCCTGGGGGAGGCGGCGGCGATGGGCGCCGCGAGCCTGCAATCGGTGGGCAGGCAGTGGCCCGTTGCCGCGGCCCGCGCGAAAAGCGAGGCCTTGCGCCTCGCGTCGATGGCGCCGCCCGTCCCGACGAGGGCCTCGCCGGTCGCGCCGACCGGTTGGCAGGACACCCGCGTCCCCACGCGCGCACCGCACTTCGCCGGTCCGGTCTCGGTGTACTACTTCGACCCGCTGGGGGAAGGCGAGGGGCCGGGCGTGTCGCGCGAGCGGGGTCTCGCCGCCCGCGCGGGAGGGGAAGTTCTCGAGATGGAGGCCGTCAACCTCATCGATGGCAAGCGGACGGTCGCGCAAATCCGCGACGTGCTCTCCGGCCGCTACATCCCGGTTCCCGTGTCCGAGGTGGGCGCCTACTTCGACGCGCTGGCGCGGGTCGGACTGATCGTGTGGAAGTGAGCCCGCCGCCCTTCGATTTCTCCCCGGAGAGCCTGGATCGCGAGTTCCCCGTCCGCCGGAGCGTCACCTACTTCAACCACGCGGCCGTCGCCCCCCTGCCGCGGCGCGTGTCCGACGCGATCGTCGCGCACACCCAGGGCGTGCGGGACCGCGGCGCCGCCGACTGGCGCGCCTGGTACGAGGCCATCGAGCGGACGCGCGAGAAGGCCGCCGCCTTCCTCGGCGCGTGGCCCTCCGAGATCGCGTTCGCCCCGAACACGAGCCTCGGACTCGATCTGGTCGCCCGCGCCTTCCCCTTCCTTCCCGGCGACAACGTCGTCGGTGACGACCTGGAGTTCCCGTCGAACTATTTCCCCTGGAAGCTGCTGGAGGAGCGCCGCGGCGTGGAGTTTCGTCCGGCCCGCGGCCGCGACGGCCGCGTGACCGCCGCGGACATCGAGGCTCGCATCGACGCCCGGACGCGGGTCGTGGCGGTCTCCTTCGTCGCGTTCCACAACGGCTTCGTCTACCCGCTCGAGGAGATCGGCCGGCTCTGCCGGGATCGCGGAATCCTCTTCGTCGTCGACGCGATCCAGGGCCTCGGGCTGGTGCCGCTCTCGCTCGCGGACGATCACGGGCCCGACGTCGTCGCCGCGGACGGGCACAAGTGGCTGCTGTCCGCGGAAGGGTGCGGCCTCCTCTACGTGTCCGAGCGCGTCCGCGACCTGCTGCCGCCTCCCGCGGCCGGGTGGTGGAACACGATCTCCGGAGGCAACTACCTCGACCACAACCTCGAGTTCCACCGCGGCGCGCGACGCTACGAGCCGGGAACGCTGCCCACGGCGAGCCTCGCCGGCCTCGGAGCGGCGCTCGATCTGCTGACCGCGATCGGAGCCGAGACCGCGCTCGCCCGGGTCCTGGAAACCGTCGGCGCGCTGGAAGCGGGCCTCGCGTCGCTCGGATGGGAGATCGCAACGCCCCGCCCGCTCGCGTCGGGCATCCTCGCGGCGATCCCGCCGGGGGGAGACGCCCGACGCCTCGCGAAGCGCTTCGAGCAGAGCGGCGTGATCGTGGCCCCTCGGGAAGGGGCCGTCCGCTTCTCCCCGCACGTGGGCAATGACCTCGCCGAGGTCGAGCGCATCCTGCAGATTGCCCGCGAGTTGCCGGGTGGACCCCGGCCGTAAGGCCACCCTGTCCTTAAGGACAGGTACCCCCTCGAATCGACCCCCTCGGCCCTCCCTTTCTGTTGTACAGTCTCTGGATCCCGGATCGCGGGAGGCGCGCGAATTGGATAGTCGTCCGGGCACGGAGAGAGTTCCTGATCGGCGCCGCAGGCGAGCGCCTCGCGACCCTTCTCTCCCGCTGCCGCTCGCTCGTCCGGCACTGGCGCACCAGCCGCGCCGCTTCGCCGATTTCCTGCTGACCTCCACACTCGGCGAGGACGCGCTCGGGCGAGTGTTCCGCGGATTGACGCTCGGCGACGCCGACGGCTACGTTCGCCTGCGGGTCCTCGCGACACCGGAAGTGCCTCGCGGCGAGTTCGTCGACGCCGCGGAGGCCGCGCTCCGATGGCTCCCCTCCGTGCGCGGCGCCTCCGTCGCGCGCGGCACACTCGGCGTGGACGCCGGCATCCCCTTCGTGGCCTGGCGGGAGGCGCACGGCTGGTCGCTGGGCGCCGTCCTCGCGGGCCTGCGCGCGGTCGGGGAAAAGCTTCCGATGGTGCACGCCCTCTTGATCGGAGACCGCGTCGCGGCCGGTTTGGCCGACGCCGCGCGGACGGCGGTCGGCGGCGGCCCCGTGACCCACGGTCTGCTCTGGCCTGAGTTCGTATCGCTCTCGAAAGACGGCGAGGTCTTCGTCGGCGGCTTCGGCCTCGCGCGCGCCGTGCTGCCGCACATCACCGCGGAGCGCCTGCGCGCCAGCATCCTCCCCTACGTCGCTCCGGAGCTGCGCGAGAAAGCCCCGGTCCATCCCGGCGCGGACGTCTACTCGGTCGGCGCGATCATGCTCGAGATGCTCACGGGCCGAAAGCTGGACGCCAGCATGCCCAAGCCCGACCCGCGCGCCGAGGATCACTGGCCTGCGGACCTCGCGCGCCTGCTGCGCGTGGCGCTGGCCCCGCGGGAGCTGCGCTATCCCACGATCGCGGACTTCCGGCGCGATCTCGGACGCGTCCTGGTCGGCGGAGGATTCCGCCTCTCGAGCTTCGAGCTCTCGCGATACCTCGCGGAGCGCCTGCCGCCCGAGTCGATCGCGATCGAGGGCACGCCGCCGGGGGCGCCCGAGGTCTCCAACGGCCCGATCACCGGCACCGAGGAGGTCGACGAAGTCCTCGCGAAGTTCTGGGCGCGCGCGGAGAGCTAGACGACGGAAGGGGGGGAAGGGGGAAGGCGAACGAAGTCCGCCTTTTCTCTCCTACCCCTACTCCCTACCCCCTACCCCCTCCCGAGGTACTTCGCGAGCCAGCCGAGCACTTCCCCGTACCAGTGCTTCGCGTTCTGGCCCTTCAGGATCCAGTGGTTCTCGTCGGGGTAGTAGACCAGCCGCGCCGGCACACCCTTGGCCGTCAGCACGCCGTAGATCTCGAGCCCCTGCGTGACCGGGACGCGGTAGTCCCGCTCGCCGTGCAGGACCAGCATCGGGGTCTCGAAGTTCTTCGCGAAGCGGTTTGGGCTCCACTTCTCGACGTTGTCCAGGTTCGTGTAGGGGTATCCGCCGTAGGAGTGGTGCCGGCCGAACGTCGTGTCCGAGGCGGACTGGCCGAGAAGGTCGTAGACCCCGGCGTGGGAGACCAGACACCGGAAGCGGTTGGTGTGCCCCGCGATCCACTCCACGAGGAAGCCGCCGTAGGAGCCGCCGGCCGCCGCCATGCGGTCGGGATCCGCGAGCCCCCGCGCGATCAGGTAGTCCGTGGCCTTCATCACGTCCTCGAAGGGCTTGCCGGGGTGCGCGCCGAGGATCGACTCGACCCAGCTCTGTCCGAAGCTCGAGGAGCCGTGGAAGTTCACCAGCGCGACGAGGTATCCCGGCGCCGCAAAGGCGTGCGCGTTCCAGCGGTAGTGGAACTCGTCACCGAAGGTGCCGACCGGACCGCCGTGAATGACCTGCACGAGCGGCAGGCGCCCCGACGCGGCGCCGGGCGGATAGACGAGGAACATCTGGACGTTCTCGCCGCCCGCGCCGGGGAAGACGTGCTCCTCGACGCTTCCCATCTCCCATCCCGCGACGAGCGCGTCGTTCACGGTCGTGAGCCAGCGCATCCCCTTGCCGTCGATCCCGACCGTCGCGAGCTCGGCCGGCTTCGAGAGGTTCTGTCCCTGGAACACGAGTCGCCCGCCGTCGACGACGTCGACGCCCGCGGCGCGCCCGCCCTTCCAGACCTCGCGCGGCACGCCGCCCGCGGCCGGCACGGCGTAGATGCTGGTGCGCGCACGGACCTCCGCCAGGAAGACGAGGCTCTTCCCATCCGGAGTCCAGACCCAGTCGGAGGCCGCGTTGTCCCATCCTTCCGTCAACGTCTTCGAGGCTCCGGTGACCGGATCGAGCAGCGCGATTCGGGCATAGTCCGGCCAGCCGTCCGCCTTCGACTCTCGGCCGTAGGCGATGGCCTTCCCGTCGGGCGAGAAGACCGGGCCCGAATCGTCCGCCGGGTTGTCGGCGGTGAGGTTGCGCGGCGCGCCGCCGGAGACCGGCAGCAGGAACACATCGTAGTTGAGCGTTCGATAGGGCTCGGCCTCCGCTTGCGCCGAGAAGGCGATCCACCTTCCGTCGGTCGAGATGTCGAAGGAGCCCGATCCGGACTGCAGCCCGAAGAACCGCTTCGAGCCGGGCAGCAGATCGACGACTTTGCGGCTCGCGAGGTCCACCGTGAAGAGGTGGGGGAACTCGTCGTCGGTCAGCCAGCGGTCCCAGAAACGGTAGAGGCGGTTCTCGGTGACCCGCGCCTTGACCTTGTTCTTCTCGCGCGCCTCGAGCGCTTTCTTCGTGTCCTCGGGCGACTCCTTCCCCGCGATGACGTGCGACACGAACACGATCCCTTTGCCGTCGGGCAGCCATCGCGGGTCCGAGACGCCGATCGGCATGTCGGTCACGCGCTCGGCCTCGCCGCCGTCGACCGGCATCACGTAGATCTGCGCGGCCTTGTCCGCGTCCCGCTTCGAGACGAACGCGAGGCGGGTGCCGTCGGGGCTCCAGACCGGCGAGGAGTCCGACGCCTTGTTCGCCGTGAGGCGGCGCGCCGTGCCTCCCGCCGCCGGGACGACCCAGACGTCGGCGTTGGACTTGTCCTCTTCGGCGTCGTAGACCGACACCGTGAAGGCCACGCGCTTGCCGTCGGGCGAGACCTCCGGCGCGCCGACCCTATGGAGCTTCCACATCTCGTCGACCGTGACGCGCGTCTTCTGCGCGAGGGCGGGTGCCGCGAGCGCGAGGGCGACGAGGGACACGACGAGGCGAGCACGCATGGAGCCTCCTTGCAGCGGAAAACGGCCGCAGGATATCGCGGCGCGCGGCTGGCGAGAGCGTCGGTCGGCTAGACTCGCCGCATGGCCCAGCGGACGCGCGGCGCCTCCTCCTGGTCCCGGCTGTCCACCGAGACGGCCCACCCGCGAAGCGCGCGTCTCGATCGGCTCGGCATCGCACGCACCGTCGGCCTCATGCAGAGCGAGGACCGGCGCGTGCTGCGCGCGCTCGCGCGGGCGCGGCCGAAGATCGCCGCCGCCGCGGAAGCCTGGCGAGAGACCTATGCCGCCGGCGGGAGGATCTGGCTCTTCGGCGCCGGCACCAGCGGCCGGCTCGCCGTGCTCGAGGCCGCGGAGCTTCCGCCGACCTTCGGGACCGATCCAAGGCGCGTGCGCGCGCAGATCGCCGGCGGCCGCGCCGCGGTCTTCCGCGCGCGGGAAGGCGCCGAAGACCGCGACGACGAGGGCCGGCGCGGCGCCGCCCGCGCAAAGGCGAGCGATCTCGTGATCGGCGTCTCGGCGAGCTCGGTGACGCCCTTCGTGCGCGGCGCGCTGGAGGAGGGCCGTCGGCGCGGGGCGCGGACGGTGCTGGTGACCTCGAGCCGCTCGTTCCCGCGGGGCATCGCGGACATCGTCGTCGCGCTGGACACCGGCGCGGAGGTCGTCGCCGGCTCCACGCGCCTGAAGGCCGGCACCGCGACCAAGCTCGCGCTGAACCAGATCTCCACCGCGGCCTTCGCGGCCTCCGGCAAGGTTTTCGGGCCCTGGATGGTCGATCTGCGTGCCGGCTCGGCGAAGCTGCGGGATCGCTCCCGGCGCATCGTCGCGTCGGCCGGCGGCGTGTCGCCCGCGCGCGCGGCCCGGCTCCTGGCAGTCGCCGGAGGCGAGGTCCGCACGGCGATCGTCATGGCGCGGCGGAAGGTCGGCGCGGATGAGGCGCGTCGGCGGCTGGCCGCCTCCGGCGGAGACATCCGGCGGGCGCTCGGGCGATAGGCTCTCGCCTTCCCAGGAGGTTCGCGTGACCACGCCGTTCATCCTCCTCGGCCTCGTGATCCTCGCGCTGGTGGTCTTCGAGCTGCGACGGGGCAAACGGAAGCCGCCCGCGCCGCCCGAAGAGCCGGAGCATCCCGACGACTACGGCGGGTAACGGGGAGAGGACCATGGACGACGATCTCGAAGGCATGTCCCGCGAGGCGCTGATCGCGGAGGCGAAGAAGCTCCGCCAGGGAATTCGCGCGCACCGCGACAGCACGAAGCAGGACCTGTGCTGGCATCACCCGGCGCTCTGGGGACTCCTACCGGATAAGACCGATCCCCTTCCCACCGTTCCGGACTGGCCCCAGTTCCTGGAGGGATGCATCCGTTACCGGCGATCGCTCGACGAGCAGCTGCCGAATGCGCCCCGGACGGAAGAGCGCGACGGGGAATGACTTTGTCGCTCCTGGCACCTAGTGCCCGAAGCTCACGACCCGCGTGAGCTTCCAGCTTCCGTTCTCCGCCTTCCAGACGTGCACAAAACGGAACGTCGCGCATTCGGTCTTGCCGCCCTCGGAGTGGCAGAAGCGGTGCCGGCCGGTTTCGATCGCCCCGTAGCGAGGGATCGGGAAGATCTCCAGCGTTCCGTCGACGAGCTCGCGGCGAAGGCCGTTGTTCTTCTCGAAGTTGCTCTGGAAGCCCGCGCCAACCTCGTCGTAGCTCTGCTTGCCGCCCAGGTCGTGGAAGAACTCCAGGTCCTTTGAGAAGAAGGACATCGTCTTGTCGATGTCGTGCGCGTTGAAGGCATCGAACAGCGCCCGGTCCGCCGCGGCGATCTGATCGGACAGCGGAGGGCCTTCCGACGACGCCCGGCGAGCTCCGGAGGTGAGCATCAGAGCCAGGGCAAGGACGAAGCCGTACCGCCGTGTGTTCTGCATCGCACCCCCCGCTCCCCGTACGCGGGTTCGGGGCGCGATGTTCCGACCCTCTAGACCGTCGCCTCTTCCACCAGCGCGTTGACGTCGGGCGTCGCGAGAGGGCCGCTCCATCGGTAGCCCTGGGCCTCGTCGCACCCGTGGGCGCGCAGGAAGGCGGCCTGTTCATCGGTCTCGACGCCTTCCGCGATGATCTTCAGCTGCAACGCGTGGCCGAGCGCGATGATGGCGGCGACGATGGAGCCGCCGCGCGAGCCGGGCCGAAGCTCCTGGACGAAGGTCCGGTCGATCTTCAGTGCATCGACGGGGAAACGGTGCAGGTATGCCAGCGAGGAGTACCCGATCCCGAAGTCGTCGAGCGCGATGTAGACGCCCATCCCGCGCAGCTGCGCGAGCACACGCGCGGTCAGCTCCGCGTCCTGCACGGCCACGCGTTCGGTGATCTCGAGCATCAGCCGCGACGGCGCCAGCCGCGTTTCGTCCAGTACCCGCGCGACCTCGTCGGCAATGCGGGGCTCGCGCAGCTGCCAGGCCGAGAGGTTGACGGCGACGGTCGGCCCCGCGCCGCGGCCCTTCCAGCGCGCCGCCTCGC
Source organism: Thermoanaerobaculia bacterium (assembly GCA_036557025.1). Lineage (GTDB taxonomy): Bacteria > Acidobacteriota > Thermoanaerobaculia > UBA5066 > Gp7-AA6 > DATBIJ01. The sequence continues at coordinate 14,360 of DATBIJ010000078.1, forward strand.
GGCAGGCCGCGAGCAGCACGAAGCGCCCGATCGGCAGGATCAGCCGCGCCTCCTCGGCCAGCGAAACGAACACTTCCGCCGGGACCTCGCGGCCCCCCGACCGCGTCCATCGCGCGAGCGCCTCGAAGCCGGAGAGCGAGCCGTCCTTCAGGCGGTAGATGGGCTGGTAGCGGACATGGATCTCCTCGCGCGCCAGCGCGGCGCGGAGATCCTCCTCGAGCTTCAAGCGCTCCGCGGCGCGGCGGTTCATCTCCGGCGTGCAGAGCTGATAGCTGTCCCCGCCCAACGCCTTGGCGCGGTGCAAGGCGTTTTCCGCGTTGCGCAGCAGAGACTCGGCGTCGTGGCCGTCGGCCGGGAAGATCGCGACGCCCAGTGTCGCGGTCAGGCGCACGGGTTCCCGCTCCCCTTCGACGAAGACCGGCGCCGCGACGGCGCGACGGAGGCTCTCGGCGACCTTCGCGGCGTCCTCTTCGTGCCGGACATCCGGCAGCAGGACGGTGAACTCGTCTCCCCCCGTGCGCGCGACCGTGTCGCCCTCGAGGATGGAGGAGGCGAGGCGCCGCGCGATTCGTCGGAGGATCTCGTCTCCCACGCGCGGGCCGCGCACGTCGTTGACCGGCTTGAACCGGTCCAGGTCGAGTCGAAGAACGGCGATCGGGCGCTCGAGCCGCTGCGCCTGAGCCGCGGCGATCTCGATGCGATCCTCCAGCAGCCGCCGGTTGGGAAGCCCGGTCAGCGGGTCGTGAAGGAGCGGATCGACATCCACGGCCATCGGCATCGCTCTCGCCTCGAAGGCTATCCCCGCCGCGCGCTCCCGGGAAGGCCGGGAATGCCGGATCGGCGAAGTCGGGAGGCGGACGCGGCGTCCAGGAGGACGGTCAAGTCCGTGTGCAGAGACAGATACGACGCCGGACAGCGGGCCGTGATCGGGCCCTCGAGGGCCGCCGCCACCGCGGCCGCCTTCGCGCGGCCGGTGGCGATCAGCAGAAGCGCGTTCGCCGAGAGGATCGTCTCGATCCCCATCGTGAGCGCGCGCGCCGGGGCCGGGACGGCTCCGGAGGCGCGCAGCTCGCGCCGCGTCGCGGGGGCGAGCCGAACCGGCGCCGTCCGCGGGGCGAGCGATCTCCCCGGCTCCAGGTAGGCCACGTGGCCGTTGACGCCGATGCCGAGCAAGGCGAGCGACGGCCGGCCGGCCCGCGCGATCGAGCGCTCGTAGCGGCGACATTCGCGCGCGGGATCCTTCGTGTCGCCCCGGAGGAAATGGACCCGGCGGCGCGGAAGATCGACCCGCGAAAAAAGCTCCCGCTCCATGAAGGTGCGGAAGCTGCGGGGATCCTCGGGCGCGACCGCGAGCTCGTCGAGGTTCCACGTCTCCGCGCGCGAGAAGGGGGCGCGGCCCGCCCGGTGCCTCGCGACGAGCTCCCGATAGACCGGGATCATCGTCCGGCCGGAGGCGAGGACGAGGCGCCGGCGGCCCGTGCGGCGCAACTCGCGGGCCAGCAGGTCGGCGGCGCGTGCCGCGGCGGCGGCGGCGGACTCGAGGATCTCGACTCTCAACGCGCCGACAGATCCCGGAAGCTCGCCAGCCGCACGCCGTCGGCGGCGATGGCCGCGCGGACACGCGGGTCGCAGAGCGCCGAGATCTCTCCCTCGCGCTCGTCGGCGTAGCTGCTGCCCGAGCGCAGGCTGGCATCCGAGTACCCCGGGTGGCACATCAGCTCCGACACCCCCTCGGGCAGCTCCGCGACCAGCCGCAGGAGATTGCCGGCCGTGGCGCCGGCTCCGAAGAAGGCGTCGAGGAAGTCGTCCGGCGTCGGCACGCCCGCCGTCCGAAGCTGGTCGCGGGCCTTCGCGTTGGACGATCGGGCGGGCAGCCGGCGCTCGCGCGCGACGGCGGCAAAGACCGGCCCGACCGACGGATGAATCGCGCTGTGGTGATGGGAGTCCAGATGCGTCGGCGGTTGCCCCGTCATCTCCAGGAACAGCGCGATCTGCGCCTCGAGCTCCCGCCGGATCTCTTCCTCGGGCAGCGTTGCCGGCAGGGCTTCCAGCGAGCGCGGGAAGAATCCGTCCGGGGCGATCGCCGGGATGCGATCGGGAGAGCTCGCGGGGCGCCCGCCTCCGGTCAGCACGAAGTGCAGGCCCAGCGCGAGCTCGGGCGCCTCCTTGCGGGCGCGCTGCAGGCCGGCGCGCGCCGCCGGCTCGAGCACCATCGCGGTCGCCGAGGTCACGATGCCGTTGGTATGCGCGTCGAGGGTTCCCGAGACGATCCCGTCCGTTCGCCCGAAGTCGTCCGCGTTGACGATCAGCCGCTTCACTCGTTCCCCTGGAGGGCTTCGATCGCGAGCCGCACGGCCCCCATGGCGGGCTCTTCCTCGAGGCGCCCGACTCGGGCATTCGGCCGCTCGAGCTGGCTCGCCACAGCGGCCGTGAGCGACGAGACCCGATCGAACGTCCCGCCGGACAACACGACGTCGTACGGCGCGTCGTCCAGCCGGAGCCGGTCGCGCACGGTCGCGGCGGACAGGGCGAGCTCGTGCGCCGCCTCCGTCAAGATCGTCGAGGCGACCTCGTCGCCGCCGCGGGCGGCCTCCTCCACCTTCCCGGCGAAGAGCGCGACGTGGTGCCGCGGGAAGTCGTCGTCGTAGACGGCGTAGAGGATCTGCTCGGGGCGGGAGATCTTGAAGTGCTCGTAGAGAAGGGGCTCCATCGACGACCGGGGGCCGCGTCCGTCGACGCCCCGCAGGACGTGGCGGACCGCCGAAACCCCGATCCAGAAACCGGAGCCTTCGTCGCCGAGATACCAGCCCCAGCCGCCCGCGCGCGCGATCTCGCGCGACGCGTTCTGGCCCCACGCGATCGAGCCGGTCCCGCAGACCAGCGCGAGCCCGACACGCGCCGGCGAGCCGGCCACCAGCGCGATCCGCGCGTCGTTGGTTACCAGCACGCGCTCGCGGAAGCCCAGGCGGGCGAGGATCTGGCGGATGATCGCGAGGTCGTCGGGCCGGTCGGCGCCGGCGATGCCCACCGCGACCGCGTCGGGACGCACCCCCGCCTCCCCCGAGGCCTCCTCGGCGACCGAGTGGAGTCGGATCTCGACGGCGAGCTCCCCGTGCGTGCGCAGGTTCGCGCCCCCGGCGTGGGCGCTGCCGATGACGCGGCCGTGCTCGTCGGCCAGCAGCCCGCGGGTCTTCGATCCGCCCGCATCGATTCCCAGGACGTAGCGCACGACCCGAAGATTATCGGGGTCAGGTCTTTAGTTGTAAGCGTTTTGCCAACAAACTTTGACGAGAGATCCCGCAAGCCGAGGAT
>DATBIJ010000079.1:0-10514 GCA_036557025.1 Thermoanaerobaculia bacterium
CCGGGAGCGACGCGGACGAGATCGCGCTCGATGGAAAGCGATATCCGATGATTCGAGTCGTTGGCGAATCCGGATCCCGGTACGAGTCGGCGGCCGACAAGGTCGTGCTCGTCGTCCGAGGAACGCGGGAGACCCTGACGATCGGGGATCGGCCCTGCGGGCAGTACTACCCGCCCATCCGCTAGGCACGCGTCTTCCGTCGGCGGTCCCCACGGAGGTTGACCTCAGTCGGGGCCGGTTATAGTTTTTCCCCTTCCAACCGACGCAATGAAGCACCGCGAGGAAAGAACGGAGTCCTGCGGACGCCTCGCCCGGCGTGCCGCAAGGCTCGCCCTGGCCGCCGCCCTCTCCTTCTGTCTCGTGACGCTGTCGGGTTGTGCCTCGACCAAGCGGGGAGAGGCCGTGCCGTTCGATCTCTCGGTCGAAGCCCACGTGGCCGATTTCCCCTCGGGCCTTCGTTACTTCACCCGTGACGCGATCGACGTCGATGAATTCCAGAGCGACTTTTTGAAGTCCCTCGAGCGGGAAAAGGCCTATCTCAAACTCGACGTGCTCCCACCCGCTTCGTACCTCGCCATTTCCGGCGGAGGGGATGACGGCGCGTTCGGCGCGGGCATACTCAATGGCTGGACGAAGACGGGCACACGGCCCACCTTCAAGATCGTAACGGGCGTCAGCACCGGCGCGCTGATTGCGCCGTTCGCTTTCCTCGGCCCGGCCTACGACGAGTCGCTCAAGAACCTCTACACCGGAATCTCCTTCGCCGACGTCGCGAAGGAGCGCTCGCTGCTCGCGGTCCTCTACAACGATGCCGTCGCGGACAACGACCCGCTTCAAAAGCTGGTGAAGAAACACGTCACGGCGGAGATGCTCGAGGCGATCGCCGTGGAGCACGAGAGGGGCCGCATCCTGCTCATCGCCACGACGAACCTCGACGTCCGGCGACCCGTCGTCTGGAACGTCACCGAGATCGCGGCCACGCGCCTTCCCGGCGCGCTCGATCTGGTGCACAAGATCCTCATCGCCTCATCGGCGATCCCCGGGACGTTCCCACCGGTGATGATCGACGTCGAGGCCCGCGGGAAGCGCTACCAGGAGATGCACGTCGATGGAGGCACGGCGGCACAGTTGTTCGTCTACCCCTCCGCAGTCAAGCTCCACGAGGTCGCGGCGCGTGACCGCACGCTGTACCTCATTCGCAACGCGCGGCTGGACCCGGAATGGGCGCAGGTGGATCGCCGCACGCTCTCGATCGCGTTTCGCGCGATCACGTGCCTGATCCACAACCAGGGAATCGGCGACCTCTATCGGATCTACTCCATCGCGCAGCGCGACCGCATCCGTTTCCGTCTCACGTACATTCCGCGGAGCTTTCAGGTGGTGCATCCCGAGCAGTTCGATACCGCGTACATGCGCGAGCTCTACGCGCTCGGCGAGGGGATGGCTTCGAACGGCCTCGAGTGGGTCGACCACCCGCCGGTCTTGCTGTCCGGGGTCAGCGCGGACTCGCCGGAGGATCCTCAGTAGGGAGAGGCCGCCGGCGGGATAGAATCCGGCCTCGAAAGCCATGACAACCGACTCGAACCCGCGCGAGACCGTCCTGCGGACCGGCGAGCTGCTTGCCTGGACCGTCGGCATCCTCCTGCTCGCCGTGTACTTCGGGATCCGCGGGAGCCAGACCTCCGCGGCCCAGCGTGGGCTGTTCCAGTTTCGAAGCGCCCGGGCGCTCTCCTGGCCGCGGCCGGATCAGAGCCTCTGGTCGCCGGAGCGGGTCCGTGCCTGGCAGCAGAGCCTGGCCGCCTCGAAAGCCGCGCCGCTGGCGGTCCTGAGGATCCCGAGCCTGAAGCTGGAGGTGCCCATCCTGGAGGGCACCGACGACGCGACGCTCGATCGGGGCGTGGGTCACATCTCGGGCACTGCCTTGCCGGGCATGACGGGGAACCTGGGGATCGCGGGCCACCGAGACGGCTTTTTCCGGGTCTTGAAGGACATCACGACGGGGGCCTCGATCGAGTTGGAAACGCTCGCCGGAACAAAGAGATATGTCGTCGAGAGCCTGTTTCTGGTGGACCCGAGAGACGTGTGGGTGCTGGAGCCGGCCACGACCTCCCAGCTGACGCTGGTGACCTGTTTTCCCTTCTACTACCAGGGCTCCGCTCCCCAGCGGTTCATCGTCCGGGCCGTTCCCGCCGCTCCTCTCCCGTAGCTCCCTCGAACCCCTGGCATTGGACCAAAGGGAGGCCCCGCGGTGACCTCGCGGGACGTAGAGTCTGGGCACGAACGAGGAGGAGAGCCTATGAACCGGCTGTGGAATCGAATCCTGCCACTGGTGGTTTCGTGCGTTTCGATACTGTGGGCGTCCACCGCGCTCGCCCAGACGACCACGACGACGGAGAAGAGGAACTTCGAAATCATTTCCGTCGACGGGAACAAGGTCGTCTTTCGGGGCGAACAAGGAGTCCGGGAAGTCACGCTGCCTGCCGATTTCGTGCTGACGGTGGATGGCCGAGAAGTCGGCGTCGCGGAACTGAAGCCCGGCATGAAGGGCACAGCCGTCATCACGACCAAGACCACCCAGAAGCCCGTGGTCGTAACGGAAGTCCGCAACGCGGAAGTCATGGCAGTGACCGGTAACACGATCATCGTCAAGAACGCCGAGGGCTACCGCAAGTTCACGCAGACCGACGTCAATGCCCGCAACATCACGATCATGCGCGAAGGGCAGAACGTCCAACTCAGCCAGCTGCGCCCGGGAGACAAGCTGACCGCGACGATCATCACGCAAGGCGCTCCGACGGTCGTCACCGAGCGCGATCTCAAGGTCGCCGCCAGCTCGCCGGCCGCTCCGGCTCCGGCTCCGGCCATGGCTCCGGCTCCGGCTCCGGCCATGGCTCCGGCTCCCGCGGCCGCGCCGGCTCCGGCTCCCGAGCCTGCACCGGCGGCCACGCTGCCGAAGACGGGCAGCAACCTGCCCCTGGTCGCTGGCTTCGGGTTGCTCGCCTTGGCGACGGGGCTGTTTCTGACCCTGCGCCGGACACTCCGCGCGCGTTAGCTCGGATTCTCCCAAGTGGAACAGGGCCCGGGCTCGTGCCCGGGCCCTTTCGTTTCTCAGGCGAGGTGCGCCCTCAAGGCCTCGAGCGCCTGACGCCAGGCGGCGCGCTGCGCCTCCTTCTCGGTGGCGGTGGGAATCCCCATGACGGTCGCCACGATGCGGGACTTCCCGTCCGCCTTCGCGAGCACGCGCAGCTCGATCGTCTTCGCGCCGGCCTTGAAACGCACCGCGGCGTCCTTGCCCGGACGGACCTTCACGGCCTTTGCGCCGTGGCCCGTCAACGCCGCCTCGAGTGCCTTTCGCAGGGCGGGGTCCGCGCCCCGCAGCCAGGCATCGCGCTCGGAGGAGCGGGAGAGCGCAGCCGCCGCGCGCTGCATCGGCGCGCGGAGCGCCTTCGAGACCGAGACCTCGAAGAGCCCGCTCATTCGCTGGTTGACGGCGCGCAAGCCGCGAAGGCGCTCGTATTCGACCGTGATGCCCTGCGCGTACCAGCCGTCGACGCCGTGCTCGGAGGAGAGATGGCGCGCCGAGGCCGTGTGGCCCTTTTCGGCGGCGCCGAACGCATCGAGCAACCGAAACCAGTGGTCGAGCCCGTGTCCGGTGCGCGCCTGCACCCTCGCGTCGCTCATCGCCCTCCCGGCCGCGGCTTTCGCCGGGGCGGCAGTCGCCGACGCCGGCATTCGACGGACGGGACGGCGCGTCCGCGCCGCGAGGATCTGGCGGCGGGCGGCGGCGTAGCGCTCGCCGGTCTTCTTGGCGCGCGCGCGAATCGCCTTCTTGAGCTTTTTCTGTCGGGTCATGGTTCCGTTCCTCCCGTCACACGGATGCCCGGCCCCCGCCCGAACTCCCGGTGACAAGCGGACGAAACCGCGGCTCGAGGCCTGGTAACCCCTTTGCCCCGATCGAAGCCCCGCGGGGGGAGGCCGGTCGGGGTTGGGCGATGAGCCATCGCCCGTCGGGAAAGCGTGTCACCGCGCCGGTCTCGAGTCAAGCACGGCGGCCGGGGATAGAGTGCGCCGCCAGGAGAATGCCATGACCGCACGCCATCGGGTCCTACGATCCCTCGTCGCCGCGATCGTCCTGCTCGCCGCGGGGGTCGGCGCGTCGAATGCCGCGACCACGACGAAGAAGCGCCGTTTCGAGGTGGTCTCCGTCGACGGGAACAAGGTGGTCTACCAGGGGGAGGAGGGGGTGCGCGAGCTGACGCTCCCGGAGGACTTCAAGCTGACGATGGACGACGGCAAGGAGCTATCGCTGGCGGACCTGAAACCCGGCATGAAGGGGACCGCGATCATCACGACGACGACCCGCAGCGTTCCGGTCACGGTGACCGAAGTGCTCGACGGCGACGTCATGGCCGTGGCCGGCAACACGATCATCGTGCGCATGAACGGCGAGTACAAGAAGTTCACCCAGGAGGACATGAACGAGCGCGGCGTCACGATCCTTCGCGAGGGCGAGAAAGTCGAGCTCCATCAGCTGCGGGCCGGCGACAAGCTCAGCGCGAAAGTCATCACGGAGAAAGCGCCCAAGATCGTCACCGAGCAGGACATCAAGGCGGTCGTCGACTCCGCGTCTACGCCCTCCGATGCCGCCGCGGCGAGCGCGCCGGCCGGCGAGGGTGCGCCGGCCGCGGACACCCCGGCCGGCAAGACTGCGGGCGGTCTGTCGAACGCGGCCTGGATCGCGATCGTGATCCTCGTCCTGGCCCTGGTGCTCTTCCTGCTGCGGCGCCCGCGAAAGGGCTAGGTCTCCGGACGCGGGCCCGCAAATCCCGCGGGCCTGGGAGCCCGGGACGCCTGCAACGGCCTCGATAGAATCCGAATCCCGGTCCCGCCGGACACCGTAATCCATGAGTGCCGCCGCCGACGCCGCCGCCGACCTCGCGCTGGTCCGCCGTTTCAAGGCGGGCGACGAGGCCGCTTTCGAGGAGCTGGTCGAGCGCTACCACGCTCGTGTCTATTCGCTGGCCTATGGCGTCCTTCGCAACCCCGAGGACGCCGAGGAGGCCACCCAGGACGCCTTCTGGACGCTGTACCGCAAGATCGGGACCTTCGATGACACCAAGAAGTTCTTTTCCTGGTTCTATCGCGTGGCGCTGAATCAGGCCTACAGCCGGCTTCGACGCCGCAAGCCCGTCCCGACGGTCTCGATCGAGGACTATCTCCCGCGGTTCCGCGACGGCAAGCCCGTCGCCTTCGAGGTGCCCGACGCGGACGCGCGGGTCGAAGATGCCGCCTCGGCCCGGGAGCTCGCCCAGCGGGCCTCGGAGTTCATCGCGGAGCTCCCGCGCGCCTACCGCGACGTGATCTGGATGGTCGACGTCGAGCAGATGAGTCCGGCCGACGTTGCCGAGACGCTCGGGATCTCGATCCCCGCGCTGAAGTCCCGGCTGCACCGCGCCCGCCTCCACGTGCGGGAGCGCCTGAGCGGAATCAGCCGGGCCACGGCGCCGGCGAAGGCGGCATCCTCGTGAAGAAGCCCGACGATCCCTGCGCCCCTCACGGGGTCTCCTGCGAGAAGGTGATCCTCGAGTTCCTGGCGGACTACTCCGAAGGCACCATGAGCCGCGTCGATCGAATCGAGATGGAGCGCCACCTGTCGGCCTGTCCGCCCTGCGGGGTCTATCTGGAGAGCTACAAGGTCACCGGGGTCGCGATCCGCTCGCTCAAGCCGCGGGAGATCCCGGCCGATCTGGCGCAGGCGGTGCTGGCCTTCGTTCGCGCGCGGCGCGGCAAGAAGCCTTGAGCCGCCGGCGCCTCGCGCTCCTGCTGGCGGCGCTGGCGCTGTGGCTGGCCCTCTTCTCGGCGCTCGCGACGCTTGGTGCGCAGGCCGGCCTCTGGCCGCTGCCGCCCCCCGGAGCGTTTCGCGGCCTCGAGATGCCCGCCGGCTTCCTCGCGGCCGCGGCGCTGCTCGCCTGGCTGCTCTGGCCCGCTCGCCGCGCGTAAACGCGCGCCGGCGCGGCCCCGGGCATCGGGTATAGAATCCTTCGTTGCCGGCGGCCGAGGATGGGTTCGGGCCCTGTGCGACGGAAGCCTCCGAACCTCGTCAGGTCCGGAAGGAAGCAGCGATCAGGAGGCGCCACCGGGCGCCGCAGGTCAACCTGAGCTCATCTTCGGACGCCGGACTTTCTTTCCGGCACGGCGGCAGGCGCCGCGCCGCGGAGCCGCCAACCCCGATGCACACCGCCCTGCCGAGAAAGTGGCGCCCCAAGGTCTTCGCGGACCTCGTCGGGCAAGAGGCCGTCTCCCGCACTCTGTCCAACGCCATCGCCGAGGGGCGCGTCGCCCCCGCATACCTGCTGACCGGCCCGCGTGGCGTGGGCAAGACCTCGACGGCGCGGATGCTGGCCCGGGCGCTGAACTGCGACAAGGGGCCCACGGTCGAGCCCTGCGGCGAGTGCGCCTCCTGCCGCGAGATCCTCGCGCAGGGGGAGTCGCTGGACGTCCACGAGATGGATGGCGCCTCGAACCGCAAAATCGAGAACGCCCGGGAGCTCATCGAGACGGTGCGCTACGCCCCCCAGCGCGACCGCTTCCGCATCGCGATCATCGATGAGGTCCACATGCTCACGACCGAGGCCTTCAACGCGCTGTTGAAGACCCTCGAGGAACCGCCGCCGCACGCCCGATTCATCCTGGCTTCGACCGAGCTGCACAAGATCCCGGCCACGATCGTCTCGCGCTGCCAGCGTTTCCGCTTCCGCGCCCTGACCGCCTCGGAGATCGCGGCGCACCTCACGCGGGTCGCCAAGCAGGAGAAGATCACGGCGACGCCGGGAGCCCTCCTCCTGCTCGCCGCGTCGGCCCAGGGATCCCTGCGCGACGCCCTGTCCTTGCTCGATCAGGCCGCGACCCTCTCGGGCGGCTCGGTGGACGAGGCGGGCTGCGCGGAGATCCTGGCGCTGGTCGACTCGGAGCTGCTGGAATCGATCGTCTCGGCCGCGGCGACCGGAGACCGGGCCGCGGCGCTCGCCTCGCTCGCGCGCCTGATGGAGTCCGGTGAGGACTCCCGCCGGATCTTCCAGGAGCTGCTCGCGCTGTTGCGCCGGCTCATGCTGGTCGCGGCGGGGGGTGTCCCCGACGGCGCGGACGCGGGCCGCCTGGCGGCCCTCGCGCGCGCCATGCCCTACGAGAACCTGCTGCGCGCCGTCGCGCTGGGCGTCGAGTCCGAGGCGCTGACCCGCCGCGTCGACGACCCCGACCTGGTGCTCCAGCTCTTCGTGCTGCGGCTGACCGAGCTGCCCCGCCTGCGGCGCATCGAGGAGGCTCTCTCCGGCGCTCCGGCCGCGAGTCCCGCACCCGCGCCGTCGCCACCGGCGGAGCGCGCCGGGTCCGGCCCGCGGATCCTCTCGCTCGTGACGGTGGAGCCGGCCTCCGCGGGGGAGGAGACGGGGGAGGGGGCGGTCGCCGCGGGTCGAGACTCCGTGGCGCGCTTTCGCGAGATCCTGGATTCGCGGCGGCGCATCACGGCGGCTCAGGTCCGCCTCGCGGACTCGCTGATCGTCGAGGGCGATGAGCTGATCCTGCGTTTTTCGATCGACCGAGCCGCCGCCAAGGAGGCGCTGGAGGAGACCGCGACCCGGAAGCTGCTCTCCGAGATCGCCAAGGAGGCCTTCGGGCGCCCCCTTCGGATCGTCCTGCGCAGCGTGGCCCCCGCCGACGGGGACCTGGGCCTGGCCGCGAGCGAGGTGCCACGCGCGACCCTCGCCCGCGAGCGGGCCGCGACGAGAGCGGAGAGCGACCCGGTGGTCCGCTCCGCGTTGGAGCTGTTCCGCGGCGAGCTGACCGAGATCAAAGAGGAAGAATGAACATCCAGAAAATGATGCAGCAGGCCCAGGCCATGCAGGGCCGCCTCCAGGCGGAGCTGGAGGCCCTGCGGGTGGAGGCCGGCGCGGGCGGCGATGCGGTGAAGATCGTCCTCTCCGGCACCAAGGAGCTGCACTCCGTGAAGATCGACCCCGCCGCGGTGGACAAAGCCGACGTGGAGACGCTCGAGGATCTGATCGTGGCGGCCTTCCGCGAGGCCTCGCGGAGGGTCGACGAAGTCGTCCAGAAGAAGACCTCCTCGATGCTCGGCGGCCTCATGCCGGGCCGCTGAGGATGAAGTCCTTCGAGAGGCTCGCCGGGGAGCTGCAACGCCTCCCCGGCATCGGCGCCAAGAGCGCCGCCCGCCTCGCGTATCACCTGCTCCGCGGGCCTCGGGAAGAGGCCGAGAGGCTCTCCCGGGCGATCGCGGAGGCCCGGGCCGCGGTTCGCCACTGCTCCTGCTGCAACACGCTGACGGAGACCGATCCCTGCGAGGTCTGCGAGGACCCCCGGCGCGACGCCACCCTGTTGTGCGTCGTCGAGGACCCCGGCAACGTCGCGGCCATCGAAAAGACCCGGGAGTACCGTGGCCGCTATCACGTGCTCGGAGGGGCCTTGTCGCCGCTGCGCGGAATCGGTCCCGAGGAGATCGACGTCGAGGGCCTGCTGCGCCGGGTCACCGACGGCGTCGCGGAGGTGATCCTGGCGACGAACCCCAACGTCGAGGGGGAGGCGACGGCCCTCTATCTGGCCAAGCGCCTGCGCCCCTCGGGCGTGCGGGTCACGCGAATCGCCTTCGGCCTGCCGGTGGGCGGCGACATCGAGTACGCCGACGAGGTGACCATGGCGAGGTCGCTGGAGAATCGGCGGGAGCTTTAAGGATTCGGGATTCGGGACGGGTCAGGCGATGGTAATATCGCCGAACGTCTTGTACACTAAGTCGAAGTCGGAGAAACATTTATAAGCATGGCCGCCCCGGACCTCGTCCTCTACGACGAGGAGTTCAACCGCATTCGCGATTCCCTGAAGCGTCTTCAGCAAGACGCCAGCGCGAAGGTCGTCTTCCTCGTCGACAAGAACGGCCAGCAGATTGCTGCCGTGGGGGATCTCCAGGCACTCGACACGACCTCGCTCGCCTCTCTGACGGCCGGCAACGTCGCCGCCACGGACGGCCTGGCGCGCCTCATCGGGGAGCGGGAGTTCTCGATCCTTTTCCACGAAGGGGAGAAGGACAACATCCACATCTCGATCGTGGCCCAGAGGGTCATCCTCGTCGTGATCTTCGACGAGCGTTCCTCGCTGGGACTCGTTCGCCTCCGGGTACGCCGGGCCACGGCCGACCTCGAGAAGATCTTCGAAGAGATCGCCTCCAAGGTCGAACGGGAGAAGAGCAGTCTCCACGTCGACCTGGAGTCGCCGTTCGCGGAGATCACGGACGAGGACATCGATCGGCTCTTTTCGGAGTAGGCCCGCCCGGCTCGCCGCCGCCTAGACCGCGATGACCTTCATCAACTACGCGGCCCGCGAGATCAACTGCAAGATCGTCTATTACGGTCCCGGTCTGTGCGGGAAGACGACCAACCTGCAGTACATCTACGACCGGACCAACCCCTCCGCCAAGGGGAAGCTGATCTCGCTCGCGACCGAGACCGACCGAACCCTGTTCTTCGACTTCCTGCCGCTGGATCTGGGGACGGTGAAGGGGTTCAAGACCCGCTTCCACCTCTACACGGTCCCCGGCCAGGTCTTCTACGACGCCTCCCGAAAGCTCATCCTGAAGGGGGTCGACGGAGTCGTGTTCGTCGCCGACTCCCAGGAGGCCCGCGGCGAGGCGAACGTCGAGTCGATCCGCAACCTGGACAAGAACCTGAAGGACCAGGGCTACGACATCGCGACGATCCCCTACGTGCTCCAGTTCAACAAGCGCGACCTGCCCACCGCGATGCCGACCGACGAGATGTACCGGCGCCTCAACATCAAGGGGGAGCCCACCTTCGAGGCCGTCGCGACGACCGGGATGGGTGTCTTCGATACCCTGAAGGCGGTGGCGCGCCAGGTCCTGATGGACCTGAAGAAGCGGTAGGCCTAGGCCCAGGCCTTCTTCAGCGTCCGCTCGAGAGAGACCCGCGCCAGGCGCACCTTGTAGGCGTTGCCCGAGAGCGGCGTGGCGCCGGCCACGACGGCCTCGGCGGCCCGCGCGGCGAGTTGTGCCGAAGGCCGCTGGCCTTCGAGCATCTTCTCGACCTCCGGGAAGCGTTTCGGGGCCGGCGCGACCGAACCGAGCACGATGCGCGCTCCCCGGATCGCGCCGGCCGCGAGCGAAAAGGCCACGCAGGCCTCGACGAGCGGCCAGTCGAAGGACTCCTTCTCCTTCAGCTTGCTGTAGGCGGATCGTGCCCCCGCCGCCGGGGCAGGAATCGTGACCGCCTGGAGGATCTCGCCGGGCGCGAGCCAATTCTCGCGCGTGGGGTCTTCGGTCGGCTTCACCCAGAGGCCCTCGATGGGGAGGCTCCGTCTTCCCTTTGCGCCGAAGATCTCGACGGTCGCTCCGTAGGCGGTCAGCGCCGTGGCCGTCGCGGAGGGGTGTATGCAGCAGCACATGTCGGTGTCGTAGATGGCGTGGAAGCGGTTCTGCCCCTCGAGCGCGAAACAGT
>DATBIJ010000080.1:0-1771 GCA_036557025.1 Thermoanaerobaculia bacterium
GTGTCGGCACCGCCGGGGGCGTCCGGCGAAACGCCCCGCCCGCCGCGAACCCCAGCGCGAAGATTCCCGCGGCGGCCGCGGCGGCCAGCGGCACCCCGTAGCGCCGCGACACGCGCCGCGCGATCAGCCCTTCGCGCGAGAGCCGTGCGAGCAGCTCCGCCTCCATGGCGGGCGGCGGGGGGACCTCGCGCCGCAGGGTCTGAAGCTCGTCGCGCTCGGCGGGGCTCAGGTCATCGTTCATGACGGTTTCCTTTCGATCCCGCGCACGAGCGCCGCGCGAAGCGAGGCTCGGGCGCGCGAGAGCTGGCTCTTCGAGGTTCCCTCTTCGATCTCCAGCAACCCGGCGATCTCCTTGTGCGTGTAGCCCTCGACGTCGTGGAGCAGCAGGATCTCCCGCGACCCGGCCGGCAGGCCTGCCACGGCGCGGGAGAGATCCAGCCGCGCGCCGGCGTCCTCGAACGCCGCGGGCTCCGCCACCTCCACCGACGGGAGGCCCTCGCCTCGGCCCAGCGCCCGGCGCCGCTCGCGCCAGACGTTGACGGCGATTCCGCAGATCCAGGTCTTGAGCGCCGAGGTCCACCGAAACGACGGCAGCAGACGGACCGCCCGGACCCAGGCCTCCTGCGCCACGTCCTGCGCCTCCGCCTCGACGCCTCCGCACAGCCGCAGCGCCATCCCGTAGACGCCCGCGGCGTGGCCGCGATAGAGCGCCAGGAAGGCCTCCTCGTCCCGCGCGGAGAGAAAGCGCGCGACCAGCGCCCGATCGTCGGCGGCCACCGTCACTTCGACCCCGCGGCCCCCGACGGCGGCGGGATACGGACCAGCTCGATCTCCTCCATCCACCTCTCCTGCCCGTTCTGATACCACGTCCAGCGGGAGCTCACGCGCCCGTCGGGCAGGAATCGGAAGACGGCACGGTCCATGTGGCCCCGATTGCGGTCGGAGAGGTTGGCCCCGTCGACGAAGGTGAACTCCACCCAGCGCCCTGCCTCGGCGATCTTCGTCGCCCGCAGATGCGGTGCGTTCTTCGCGACGCAGTAGTGCGTCAGCTCCAGGGCTCCGTCGTTCAGGTAGAACATCGTCGCCATCGTCTCCCCGGGATGCGCGTCGAACGAGGTGCCGTGCACGACGGATCCGCCGGCGATGACGCGATAGGTGACGTCCTCCTCCCAGCCTTTCGTGCTCTTCCCCCGCCACTTTCCCTCCAGCGCCTTGAAGTGATCGAACGCGGCGCGGGCATCGGAAGCGGCGTCGGAGGAGGAGCTCGCCGTGCGGTGGGCGGCGTGGGCCAATGCCGCGGGATCCTGGAAATAGAGCCCGAGAATCGGAATGGCGGCGGCGAGCGCGATCGCGGCGAGGCCCATGGTCCACCTCCTCGGCACGTCTGTGGCCCGGGGAGGCGAAAAGGATGCCGCGCTGGAAGCGATTATCCGCAGCCGCATCCGGGGAAGGCGCGGAAGCTCCCATCGGAATAAACCATGTCGTCACTCCGCGTCACGGAGCGCCTGTAGCAGCACTCCAGTCCGCCATCACGGCCCATGCTGACGATCGCATACGACCGAAGGTCGTTGGAGGTCGCATAGAGGAGCCGGTTCCCCCAGGCGTCGCGAAGGGGGAGACTCTCGATGTACCTCGGCTGAAGCAGGTAGAGAAGCTCATCGAGACCCGAGGAGGCGCGCGTGGGCCAAGCACGGGGCTCCAGGCACTCGAAACGCGGCCGCTCGAGCAGAGGTTCGGAGCGATCTCCGTCGGATGCCGGAGGAAACAGGCC
>DATBIJ010000081.1:0-5179 GCA_036557025.1 Thermoanaerobaculia bacterium
GCGGCGGTCGACCCATTCGAGGGCTCGCGCGATGGTGTCCTCGCCCCGGCGCTGCACTTCGGAGGACGCCGCGCGGTCCTCGCGCTCTGGCATCGCATCGTCCCAGACGTCGAACCCGCGCGCGATGCCGGTCGAGGAAGCCAGCACGCCCGCGGAGACGAAGCCCGCGGTGGCATAGCCCCGCGCCGCGAGCCGTTGCGCCAGCGTCGGGCCGGCGGACGCCGCGAGGGCGTAGCCCGCGTTGTCCCGCACGCCATGCCGGGGCGGAATCGCACCGGTGAAGAGGGTCGCGTGGGCCGGCAGCGTCAGCGGGCAGGTCGTGGTCGCGTCGGAGAAGAGGATCGCCTCACGCCGGAGCCCGTCGATCGCGGGCGTCGCGCCGGCGGCGTACCCGTAGACCGGAAGGTGGTCCGCGCGCAGCGTGTCGATCGAGACGATCACGATCGCCTCGGGGGAGCGCGCCGAGCCGCCTCCGCAGGCCAGCGTCGTGGAGGCGACGGCGAGGATCAGGGCGCAAGCGCGGCGCATGGTCCCTTATACGCAAGCGAGGCGACCCAGGCTCCCTCGCGCGGATAAGATCCCCGAAATGCGGGACTTCGAGAAGCTCGGCGCGTTCTACCTCGGCGCTCCGCACGACCTCTCGAGCGGCAAGCGCTCGAGCTCTCCCCTTCTCTACGACTCCCGCGACCTCGTCACGCATGCGCTCTGCGTCGGAATGACCGGCAGCGGCAAGACCGGCCTCTGCCTCGCGCTGATCGAAGAGGCCGCGCTCGACGGCGTTCCCGCGATCCTGATCGACCCCAAGGGAGACCTGGGCAACCTCCTGCTGACCTTCCCCGATCTCGCGCCTCGGGACTTTCGTCCCTGGATCAACGAGGAGGACGCCGCGCGCCAGGGCGTTTCGCCGGACGAGTTCGCGGCGCAGCAGGCGCGGCTCTGGAAGAGCGGCCTGGAGAAGTGGGGCCAGGACGGCGAGCGCATCCGGAAGCTCCGGGAGGCCGCGGAGTTCGCGATCTACACACCGGGCTCCAACGCGGGGATTCCCGTCTCGATCCTCGCCTCGTTCGCGGCGCCGCCGGCGGCGGTCCGCGAGGACGCCGAGGCGCTGCGCGAGCGCGTCGCCTCCACGGCGACCGGCCTGCTGACGCTGATCGGCGTCGAGGCGGATCCGGTGAAGAGCCGGGAGCACATCCTGATCTCGACGGTCCTCTCCCAGGCCTGGAGCCGGGGCGAAGACCTGGACCTTTCCGCGCTGATCGCCCGGATCCAGAATCCGACCGTCACGAAGGTCGGCGTCATGGACCTGGAGACCTTCTTTCCCGCCAAGGAGCGCTTCGCGCTCGCGATGGCGGCGAACAGCCTGCTCGCGGCGCCGGGATTCGCGAGCTGGATGGAGGGCGAGCCGCTCGAGGCCGGCCGCTTCCTGCGCGCCGCTTCCGGCAAGCCGCGCATCGCGATCTTCTCCATCGCCCACCTCGCCGAGGCGGAGCGGATGTTCTTCACGACCCTGCTCTTGAACGAGGTGCTCTCCTGGATGCGCGCCCAGCCCGGCACGACGAGCCTGCGCGCGATCCTCTACATGGACGAGATCGCCGGCTACTTCCCGCCGATCGCCAACCCGCCCGCCAAGTCTCCGCTGCTGACGCTGCTGAAACAGGGCCGCGCCTTCGGTCTCGGCGTCGTGCTCGCGACGCAGAACCCGGTGGATCTCGACTACAAGGGACTCGCCAACTGCGGGACATGGCTGCTGGGACGGCTCCAGACGGAGCGGGACAAGGCGCGCGTGCTCGAGGGGCTCGAGGGCGCGGCCGCCGGCAAGACGGGCGGCTTCGACCGCGCGCGCATGGAGGAGACGCTCGCGGGCCTGAAGAGCCGCGTCTTCCTGATGAACAACGTCCACGACGAGGAGCCGACCGTCTTCGAGACGCGCTGGGTGATGTCGTACCTGCGCGGGCCGTTGACCCGGGCGCAGGTCAAGACGCTGATGGACCCGCGTCGGGAGACGCGGCGCATGGGCGTCGCCGGAGACGCCGCCGCGGAGGCACCCCGCGCGACCGCGGCCGTTTCCGGCGCGGCGGCGCGCCCGGTGATGCCGCCGGAGATCTCCCAGGCCTTCGCGCCGGCCCCGGCCGGAGCGGCGGCGGTCGTGTACCGCCCCGCGGTGCTGGGCGTGGCGGAGGTCCACTACGCCGACGCGAAGTCCGGTGTCGCCTCGACCGAAGAGGTCGCGCTGGTCGCGCCGTTCGGAGCCCCGGTGGATCCGGTGCGATGGGAGGACGCCGCACCGGCGACGTTTTCGCCTGCAGCTCTCGCGGAGGAGCCGCTTCCCGGCGCGACCTTCGAGGACGCGCCTCCCGCCGCCGCGCACGCGAAGAGCTACGCCGCCTGGGGCAAGGATTTCGCGACACAGCTCGCCCGCACGCGCGCGCTGACGCTCTGGAGGAGCCCGTCGCGAAAACTCCTCTCGCGACCGGGAGAAAGCGAGGCGGATTTCCGCGGGCGCCTCGCGCAGGATTCCCGGGAGCGGCGCGACGCGGCGGCCGCGAAGCTGCGCCAGAAGTACGCCGCGAAGATCGCGACGCTCCAGGAGCGTCTGCGCCGAGCGGAGCAGGGCATCGCGCGCGAGAAGCAGGAGGCCTCGGACGCGAAGCTGCAGACCGCGATCTCCGTCGGCGCGACGGTGTTCGACGTGCTGCTGGGGCGGCGGCGCTCCACCGTCGGCCGGGCGACGACCTCCGCGCGCGGCGTGGGCCGTGCGATGCGACAGGCGGGAGACGTCGCGCGCGCCGAGGAGAACGCCGCGGCGGTCCGCGCCCAGCTCGCGGAGCTGGAATCCCGGCTCGAGGCGGAGGTGGCAGCGTCCTCCGGGGCCGCCGCCGCCGAGGAGCCGCTCGAAACCGTCGCGATCCGCCCGAAGAAGGGGGACGTGACGGTGCGGAGGCTCTCTCTCGTCTGGATCCCCCGCTGATCGCCGGCGAAAGCCGCTCCGTCCCTCCGCTCCAGGAATCTCACCGGTTTCGTCCTCGCACCGCAGAAGACCGGACGCGGAATTCGTCTTTTCGAATCGGCGCCACGAACGTCCCGGCGTCGTCCCGCCTCTGACCGAACGCGTCCCCGCCGAATCCTGCGCCGTCCGCTGCGCGCACGACCATCCCGTGTGGCGAAGGCTTTGCTCCTGTCGGAGCGCGGGGAGGCGATCTCCCCGAACACGAGAGGTGGTCATGAGTCCATTTCGATATCGGAAAGCGCTCGCTTTTGGGATCGCGGCGGCCATCGGATTTCTGATTGCGGCGATCGGCGCCGCGCAGGCGGTGCAGACCGGCACGTTGACGGGCAACGTGCAGCTGGCCGACGGCACGGCGATCCCGGGAGTCTCGGTCACGGCGTCTTCGCCCTCGCTGCAGGGCACGCGCACGCAGACCTCCGGCGCCAACGGGGACTACATCTTCAAGTTCCTCCCGCCCGGAGCGTACGTGGTCCGCTTCGAGCTCGCCGGCATGCAGACCGTCACGAAGACGGCCTCGGTCGAGCTGGGCGGCACGACGCGCGTCGACGCGGGGCTCGAAGTCGCCGCGGCGGCGGAGGCCGTCACGGTCACCGGCGACGCGCTGGAGCTCGAGAAAACGGCCGTTCACCAGTCCAACTACGGGGCGGAGATGGTCCAGCAGCTGCCGGTGGGCCGCCGGCTCGACCAGATCGCCGTTCTCGCCCCCGGCGTGACCGCGAACACGCCCAACGTCGGGCAGGTCCAGATCTCGGGCGGATTCGCCTACGACAACCTGATCCTGTTGAACGGCGTCGACATCATCGACAACCAGTTCGGCGACGCGACGACGGGCGTCGTCATCGAGGAGGCGATCGCGGAGACCCAGGTGATGTCCTCGGGCATCTCGGCCGAGTTCGGCCGCTTCTCGGGGGGCGTCGTCAACGCCATCACCAAGAGCGGCGGCAACGAGCTCTCCGGCAGCTTCCGCGCCGACTTCACGAACACGGACTGGGCCGATGAGAACCCATTCGAAGAGTCGAACGACGTCGTCCACGAGGACGACCTCTTCACGACCTACTCGGCGACGCTGGGAGGCTCCCTCGTCCACGACAGGCTCTGGTTCTTCCTGGCGGGCCGCTTCTACGACGAGTCGCCGCAGGAGGTCCTTCCGGTCACGGGCCAGACCTACAACTCCGACGACACGGAGTACCGCGTCGAGGGCAAGCTGACCTGGAACGTCGCCTCGGGACACAGCGTCACCGCGGCCTACACGGACTCCAACCGCGAGGTCCTGCGGACCTCCTTCGGGTTCACGGCCGACCTCGACGATCTCTGGGTCGAGAAGGACCCGACAGACCTCTTCGTCGCGAGCTACAACGGCGTGCTGACCTCGAACCTCTTCGCCACCGTGCAGTTCTCGCAGAAGCAGTTCGGTTTCCGCGCGGACGCCGGGTCGACGCGGATCGAGGACTCGCCCTTCCTGACCTTCAACCAGGCGACCGCGCACTACAACGGGCGCTACTTCGACTACGGGACCGACCCGGAGGATCGCGATAACCGGCAGATTTCCGCGAGCCTGTCGCACTTCCTCTCGACGGCCTCGGCCGGCACGCACGACATCAAGGGCGGCGCCGAGCTGTACCAGTCGCTCGCGACGGGCGGCAACTCCCAGAGCGCCACCGACGTCGTGTTCTTCGCCGATTACGCGGTGGACGCCGACGAGAATCCGATCCTCGACGCGGACGGCAACCTGATCCCGAGCTTCGCGCCCTTCAACGTGCTCTGGGTCAACTGGCGGCCCGACCGCGGCGCGGAGTCCAACATCGACACCTGGTCCTTCTACGTCAACGACATCTGGCGGATCGGGAACTTCACCGCGAACGTCGGCCTGCGCTACGAGCAGGTCAAGGGCGAAGCGGAGGGAGGCATCACGATCGCGGACGAGAGCAGCTTCGTGCCGCGCCTGGGCCTCTCCTACGACGTCCAGGGTGACGGGAAGTACGTGCTCTCCGGCACGTACGGCCAGTATTCCGGCCGCTATCAGGACGCGATCTTCAACCGGATCTCGAACGTCGGGAACCCCGACCTCGTCTACTACATCTACCTCGGACCCGAGGGCCAGGGCACGAACTTCGCGCCGGGCTTCGACCTCTCCAACTACGCGCTGGTCTACGGACAGTTCCCCGAGCAGAC
>DATBIJ010000082.1:0-5452 GCA_036557025.1 Thermoanaerobaculia bacterium
GACGGGATGAATCGAGTCGCTCACGGTGGCGCAGGCGAGAGCGTCTGGCTCGCGTGGTTCCTCCACACCAACCTCTGGGAATGGGCCCGTCTGGCCGAGAAGCGCGGCGAAGCGAAGCGCGCGGCGCGCTGGCGCGCGCACGTCGAGCGGCTCAAGACCGCCCTCGAGACCGAGGCCTGGGACGGGGACTGGTATCTGCGCGCCTTCTACGATGACGGAACACCGCTGGGATCCGCGCGAGACGCCGAGTGCCGGATCGACTCGATCGCCCAGTCGTGGGGCATCATCACGGGTGCCGCCGACCCCGAGAGGCGCGCCAGGGCGATGGCGGCCGTGGAGCAGTATCTGGTGCGACGCGGCGACGGCCTCGTGCTGCTCTTCACGCCCCCGTTCGACAGGACGCCGCGCGACCCCGGCTACGTCAAGGGCTACCTGCCGGGAGTCCGGGAGAACGGCGGGCAATACACGCACGCGGCGATCTGGGCCGTCATCGCGTTTGCGGCCCTCGGAGACGGGGACAAGGCCGGAGAGCTCTTCGCGATCCTGAACCCGATCAACCACGCCTCGACGCGCGCCGGCCTCTATCGATACAAGATCGAGCCCTACGTCGCGGCCGCGGACGTCTATTCGGAGAACCCGCACGTCGGACGCGGAGGATGGAGCTGGTACACGGGCTCGGCCGGCTGGATGTACCGCGCCGGCATCGAGTGGATCCTCGGCCTGCGGCTTCGCGGGGCGACTCTGTATCTGGATCCCTGTATCCCGCGCGCCTGGCCACGATTCGAGGTGTCGTTTCGGTACCACTCGTCCCGCTACGAGCTCGTGGTGGAGAACCCCTACGGCGTCACCCGGGGCATCTCCGAGATCGAGATGGACGGCCGTCCCGTGGAGGTCTCGACGCGGGGAATCCCGCTCCAGGACGACGGGCAGGCGCATCGGATCCGGGCGATTCTCGGATCGATCTCGTGAGCCGCAAGCGCCCGTGAGCGACGTTCCGAAAGAGCTGTCCCGGCTCCAGCGGGACACCTTCGCCTACTTCGTTCACGAGGCGAATCCCGCCAACGGCCTCGTCGCCGACAACACACGCCGGGAGGCCCCCTCGAGCATCGCCGCCGTGGGCCTCGCCCTCTCCTGCTATCCGGTGGGCGTGGAGCGGCGCTGGATCAGCCGCCGCGAGGCGGTCGAACGGACCCTGACGACGCTGCGGTTCTTCGCGCGAAGCCCGCAAGGTCCGGAGCCCGACACCAGCGGCTTCCGCGGGTTCTACTACCACTTCCTCGACATGGCGACGGGCCGGCGCGCGCAGGCGTGCGAGCTCTCCACGATCGACTCCGCCTTCCTCTTCGCCGGGATGCTGATGTCGGCCGCCTATTTCGACACGAGGAGCAAAGGGGAGGCGGAGATCCGGCGGCTGGCCGCCCGGCTCTACGGCCGGGCCGACTGGCGTTGGGCCTTGAACAAAGGCCGAGCCGTCGCGCATGGCTGGCGACCGGAAACGGGCTTTCTCCCCTACCGTTGGACCGGCTACAGCGAGGCCCTCCTGCTCTACGCGCTCGGGCTCGGATCCCCGACGCACCCTCTGCCGCGGACGAGCTACGCGGCCTGGAGCGCGACCTACGCGTGGAGGAAGCTCTACGGGCTCGAGCTGCTCTACGCGGGCCCGCTCTTCATCCATCAGATGTCGCACATCTGGATCGACTTCCGGGGGATTATGGATCGCGCCCTTCGCGCGAAGGGGATCGACTACTTCGAAAACAGCCGCCGCGCGACACTTCTGCAGCAGACATACGCGATCCGAAACCCCCGAAGGTTTCGCGACTACGGCGAGTTCCTCTGGGGCATCACGGCCGGCGCTGGACCGGGAGACGCCGTTTTCCGGATCCGCGGGGTGCGCCGCCGTTTCTACGACTACGTCGCCCGCGGCGTGCCCTTCGGCCCCGACGACGGCACCCTCTCCCCGTGGGCGGCCGTCGCATCGCTTCCCTTCGCCCCGGAGATCGTCCTGCCGACGATCCAGGCCTTGCTCGAGAAGCACCCGGAGACGCGGAGTCGGTACGGGTTCCTGTGCAGCTTCAATCCCACGTTTCCGGCAAAGGGCAAACGCAAGACGGGATGGGTGTCGCAGGGCTATTACGGGTTGGATCAGGGCCCGGTCGTTCTGATGATCGAGAACTTTCGGTCCGGTCTTCCGTGGAAGCTCATGCGCGGCTGTCCGGACCTCGTCCGGGGCCTCCGCCGAGCCGGCTTTTCGGGCGGCTGGCTCCGGAATGCCGGCGCGGTGGTCGGAGGAGGCCGGGCGAAGGCTCGTCGCCGCGAAGGCGCCGCGTAGAGAATTCCACAATCCGCGCGACGCGGCGACCGGTTCACGTGCCGCCGCCCGACCGGCCCGCGCGAATGCTCGCCATTTGTTCTGCGGCCGCTTCTGATGTTGAAATCGAGGACATGAGCCCCGGGCCGGCACGATGAGCGCGCGTTTCCCCTCCGGCTTCCTCTGGGGCGCTTCCACCTCCGCCTACCAGATCGAAGGATCTCCCCTCGCCGACGGGGCCGCGCCGAGCATCTGGCATCGGTTTGCCCACACACCCGGGCTCATCCGCGACGGGGATACGGGAGACGTGGCCTGCGACCACTACCGGCGCTTCCGCGAGGACGTCGCGTTGATGAAGGAGCTGGGCCTGAATGCCTATCGTTTCTCCATCTCCTGGTCGCGCGTGCTTCCCGAGGGCCGCGGCCGCGTCAACGAGCGGGGACTCGATTTCTATCGCCGCCTCGTCGAGGAGCTGGAGAAGGCCGGGATCCGCCCGAACGCGACGCTCTACCACTGGGACATGCCCGCGGCCCTGGATGATCGCGGCGGCTGGCTCAATCGCGACGTCGCCGACTGGTTCGCCGACTACGCGCGCGTCCTCTACCGCGCGCTCGACGCCGGCGTGGAGATGTGGGCGACGCTGAACGAGCCCTGGGTCGTGACCGACGGCGGGTATCTCCGCGGGGTGCTCGCGCCGGGACACGCGAACCTCTTCGAAGCGCCGATCGTCTCGCACAACCTGCTGCGGGCGCACGCCGCCGCCGTCGACGTCTATCGCGCCGAGGGTCGAAAGAAAATCGGGCTCGTGGTCAACCTCGAGCCCAAGTCGCCGGCCACGGCCCGCCCCGAGGACGCGGCCGCGACCGCGCGCGACGATGCCTACATGAATCGACAGTTCCTGGACCCCGTCTTCCTGGGCCGATACCCGGAGGAGCTCGCGGAGATCTTCGGCGAGGCGTGGCCGCAGTTCCCTCCGGGCGATCTCGACGCGATCCGCCGTCCGATCGATTTCCTCGGGGTCAACTACTACAAGCGCGGCATCGTCCGCGACGACCCGGACGCCTGGCCCGTGCGGGCGAGCCTGGTCCATCCGAGGCACAGCACCCAGACGGAGACGCAGTGGGAAGTCCATGCCCCGGGCCTCACGGACATCCTGGTCTGGGTCAAACAGCGCTACGGGGGCTTGCCGCTCTACGTGACCGAGAACGGCGCCGCCTTCTACGACCCGCCCACGGCGCCGGCCGAGGGCGTCGAGGATCCGCTTCGGACGGCGTACCTGCGCGACCACGTCGCGGCGGCTCGCCTGGCGATCGAGAAGGGCGTCGACCTGCGCGGCTACTTCGCCTGGTCCCTGCTGGACAACCTGGAGTGGAGCCACGGGTTCTCCAAGCGGTTCGGCATCGTCCACGTGGATTTCGCCACCCAGCGCCGCACGCCCAAGTCCAGCGCGCTCTTCTATCGCGACCTGATCCGCAGGAACGGTGCGGTCGACTAGGAAGCCGGGCCCGCCGGAGCGATCGCGACCTCGGCGGGCACGACGCGTAACATCAGCTCGCCGCCGTGCACCCTCGCGGGGGCTCCGTTGACGGTCGCACGCGCTCCCTCCTCCAGCGGCCAGGAGAGCACGACCCCGCCCGGCGGCGGGCGCAAACCCGCGCCGACCGTGAGCCGGAGGACGCTGCCCTCCCGTCGAAGGCGGTAATCGAGGGTTCCCCAGGGCGTCTTCAGACCGGACACGCCGACCCCGCCCTCGCGCTCCGCCCAGGACACCGGCACCCCGGCCGCGAGCACCAGCGCGCCATCCTCGCGCTCGTAGGCGAGCATGTCCAGCAGAGACCGGATGAAGTCCGAGCCGACCCACGTGTGCGGCATGTCGCCGAGGAATCGCGGCTCGCGAAGCTCGCGCCCGACAACCTCGGCCCAGTGCCGCCACCCGGAGGGACGGCGGTGTCCCATGAAGAACTCGATGACCCCGGGAATGTCTTCACGCCGACCCAGCCGCACGAGCGTGCCGACCGTCCGCCATTCGTAGGGCGTGTAGGCCTCCCATGCGTCCGATCGGCGGCGCGTCTGGAACTCCGCGAGGTACCGCTCGAATGTGCCGCGAAGGACTTCCTCGGGAAGGATGTCGCGGCAGCCCCACGGAGCCAGCGCGATCGTCGTGGAGGTCGCGTCGAAATCGGCGAGCTCGACGCTGCCCGGAACGTAGGAGAGCCGGCGCTCTTCGACGACTCGCGCGATCGAGGCCTTCAGATCCTCGCGGAACTGGTCCCGGGACACCGCGAACCGGCGCGCCGCCTCCGTCTCGCTGAGACGCTCGGCGAGGATCACCGCCGCCTCGTACCCCTTCAGGCCCCAGAACTGATCCCAGTAGGAGTGCACCGGCTTGGCCGAATAGCCCTCGTGGCTGATCGATTCGGGAAGCAGGCCGAAGAACGCTCTCTTCGACGCGGTCCGATACTCGGGCGTTCGCCGCGTCGCGCGAAGCGCGTCCATCGCCTGCACCGCCCGGACGGCGTGGGGCCAGATGCTCCGCGCGGTCTCGAGATCACCGGTGTAGAGGAGGTACTCGGCGGCCAGGTACAGGAGCTCGCCGTGGCTGTCGTTCTCGGCGACGGGATCCGCCCCTCGCCGGTCGACGCAGCAGGGAACCTTCCCGTCGGGATACTGGTAGGGCGCGTACCAGAGCAGGAACGCTCGGACCTCTTCGAATCGTCCGAGGCGCAGCAGGGCGGTCGACGTCAGCGCGCCATCGCGAATCCAGGAGCGTGCGTACGCCCGGGACCCGGGCTGAATCGCCGGTCCGTCGCGGTTGACGAGGATGTCGGCGAGGCTGGCTCGAAGGGTTTCGGAGAGCTCCCGTTCGCCTCCGAGAGAGAACGACACTGCGCCGGTCTTCTCGCGCCATGAGCTCGCCGCCGCGGCGAGCGCCGCCTCGTACGCGCGGCCCGGCGGGGGCGCCGCGTCGCCGAGCGCGCCCGCGGAGAGCGGCACCGCGAGGAGGATCTCGCGCCCCGCTCCGGCAGGCAGATCCAGCTCCCATGCCAGCGCCCCCGAGGCGTAGCCGAAGGCGTCGTCGACCCGCGTCGGCCCGGGCACGCGGCCCTGCGCGAGGACTTCCGTCAGGAGCCCGCCCTCGAAGGG
>DATBIJ010000083.1:0-20636 GCA_036557025.1 Thermoanaerobaculia bacterium
GGCCTGGGGCCGCACCGGTCGCCGGCTCGTCCGGATGCGGACTCGACCGTCGACCTGCTCCCCGACCTGCGCGCTCGCTCCCGCGGCGCGCGGCTCCTCCCTCGGTGACTTCGGGAGACTCCGCGCGCCGCGAGCTATTTCAGGACGGCCGCGGATCGAACTTCGCAATCGCCTCTATTTGTACCGGCGCGCGTCGAGGACGATTCGCACGAACCCCAGGTAGCGCGTCTCGAGCTCCGGCGGTGTCCGGGTGGGATCCAGCAGGGAGCGCACGCGCTCCGGGACGTCGGCGCTGAAGCCGAGCTGCATGATGATCGCCTGGCTCGACTTGGCGCCGAACCAGCGATAGGGCCTGTACTCGAGGACCGGGAAGTCCCACTTGATGGTCCGAACGCCGACCGCCATGAATTGCCGCTGGCCTGTCGCCGGGTCGACCCCCGACTGGACGATCATCGGGTCATCTCCGTCCCAGTAGCCGAAGAACGTCGCCGCGACTTCCCGGCCCAGGACGAACTGGAATCTCCCGACCGAGGTCTCGAGCCCGGTCTGCCAGGGGATGAGACCGCCGCTGGCCGCCGTGATCCCCATTTTCTTGAGGGTCTCCGGCGAGGTGAACATCAGCAGCGGCGTCGCGATGATCAGATCGCCCGGGATCAGCCAGAACGGGGCGCGGAAGCGGGCATACAGCGCCGAACGGGCCGGGAAAGAGGGCAGCAACGCCTCGAGCTGCTCCTCGACGGTGCAGCCCGAGCCGCAGGCGGAGCTCTCCCGCGAGTTGATCGTGACGCCACCCTCCAGAAAGAGGAGGCCGTCGCCCGAGTCGGTCAGGAGGCTCTCGAGGCCGACTCCGACGCGGATGCCCAGGCTCAGGCCGCCGAACGCGCCCCCCGAGGTGCCGTCGAGGTTTTCCGAGCTCCAGTCGCCGCTGCCGCCCGCCGCCAGTCCGACGAAGGGTCCGATCTCCGCCTGGAAGCGGGGGAGGGAGGCATCCCCGGGACCGCGGAAGGGGATCGGCATGTCGCGCATCACGGCGGCGAAGATGGGGCGCGCCTCCGTCGTGATCGAGAAGTCGGGGACGGTCTCCGACGTGCACGCGTCGAAGCGTCCCTCCGCGAGCTCCGGCGAGATCGTGATCCCGCTCGTCGCCGCCGCCTCCGGCGTCCCCGGCTCCAGGGCGTCGAGGACCTGCGTGAGGCTCGTGACCAGCGCCGTCGAGACACGCTCCAGATCCTCCGCCCGCATCTGCGCGTCGCCGAAGAGGATCATCGGCTGGCCGTTCCACGTCCGGGTCTCGAGTCCCGCGACGTTGTAGTGGTCGTGGGTTCCCTTCCGCTCCGCCACCGAGCCCCAGGAGCCCGCGATATGACCCGCCGCGAACGAGTCTTCCAGGAAGTGCTGACCGAAAGCCTCCAGCGCGAGAATCCGCCGCGCCAGCGCCGGACGATCCGCCTCGGGCGCCGAGCGGAAGGCCGCGGCCGCCTCCAGCGCCGCGGCGTGGTGCACGAGATAGAGGGCCATCGCGTTGGTCTCCATCCCGGGCCGAAGCGAGGCGTTGATGTAGTCCTGCATTTCGAAGCTCGTGCGAGGGGTCAGGAAATGGGCGTTTCCCGCGGAGGCCCGGGAGCTGTACTCCCGATCCGCCCGCTCGAGCCCGAGGTCGAGGCGCGTCAGGGCGTTGCGGCGCTGTTCCTGCCGCTTGGCGGCCTCCATGTCTGCCTTCGCCTTTGCCGACAGCGAAGCGACCTTCAGGATCCAGTCATCCTCCAGAACGTTCGCGAGCATGTTTTCGGCCGAGCAGGAGTGGTCTCCGGCGATCGCGGGCCAGGCGGCGAGATCGATGCAGGGCACCTTCTCCCCCTGGTCTCCGGCGGCGGCGGACTCGCAGAGACGCGCCTCGTGGCCCGTCCGGGCCTCTCTCCAGAGCGCGTCGAGACGCGCGCGGTGCGCCGGATCGAGCTTGCCGATCGCGGATGTGGCCTGGTCGCGGTGCTCCGAATAGATCCAGCCGAGGGCCGATTCGGGCAGGGCGAAGAGGCCGATCAGGAGACTCGATGCGAGGGCAGGGATCCGTCGGAATTTCGGGTCCTCGTGCACGCCATCCTCCAAAGAGCGTCGCTCGATGAGGCTCAGTCTCTGAGATATCCCCAGGTGTGAAGCCGGTCGCAGTCCTCGTACCAGCGGTCGCCGATGTCCTTTCGGAAGTACATGTTCGGGATCAGGATGTTGTCGATGCGCGAGTAGGCCTGGCGCTGTGCCGCGCGCATCGTCGACCCCATGCCGACCACGATCAGCACGACGCCGGAGGTGCCCGTCACCAGCCACTCGTCGTTTTCCTGCCGGACGTCCTCGATGTGCACGCCGTCGCGGTTGGGCTTCTTGAAGATGACGACGGCGTCCTTGGAGTTGCTCTCGAAGGTCTCGTTGTCCGTGAAGGGGAAGGGGGGCACCACGATCCGCACGCCGACCTGAAACCCGCTGCGCACCTTGAACCGCGAGATCGTCCCCTCGGCGAGCCGGTAGAAGAACTCGCCGATCGGCGTGATCATCGACTCCTGCTGGATCGAGATCGTCGGGTATCCGAAGCGCGAGGTGAACTCCAGCGGGTAGATGCCGTTGTTGTTCACGATGAAGTTGATGTCGATGTAGCCGACGTAGCGCTCCTGCCGGAGGCGCGTCTCCATCTTCTTGAGCGAGGCGTTGAAGAGGCGGTTGGGATCGCTCCAGAACATCGACGTGCCCATCTCGCCGGTCGAGGGGCCGATGTCTCCCGGGAAGAGCTTCTTGTGCTCGAAGTTGATGTTGATCGGCTCGACGAACTCCGCGCCGTTGAAGAACGCGCCGGCCGCGACCTCGACGCCCACGATGCGCCGCTGGAGCTGGAACTCCTTGATGCGATCGGACCAGGCGCGCTTGTAGTCCTCGAGGACCTGGATGACGTCCTTGCCGTCTTCGTCCTCTCCGACGAAGAGCAGCTGCTTCAAATTCTGCGCCTCGCCGCTGGGCTTGATGACGTAGCGGTTCGGGTTCGACTTGACGTACTTGATCGCGTCGTCGAACTTGGTGAAGTTCTCCTGTTGGATGATCGCGACGCCCGCGGCGCGCAGCTCCTGCTGGCCGAAGGCCCGATCGTCCTCGAGGCGGTCGGTGTAGGGGGTTCCGCCCACGACGAGCTTTCCACGCTGGCGCAGCTCCTGGGCCTTCGCTCCCTGGCCGAGCACGTCGTCGAAGACGATCAGGTCGGCCCAGTCGACCTCGGCTTCCCAGTCCTGGACCTTGGGGACGAAACCGTCCGCGATGCCGCGCTCGCTCTCCGAGTCGATCGCGAACTTGACCTCGTGCCCTTCCTTGACGCACTGCCAGGCGATGTCGCCGATCAGCCCGTCGAGAGAGACGAAGAGAATCTTCCGAGAATCCAAGAACCCTCCAAGTCCAATGCGTTTGGAGGGATTCTATCTGGGGGTGCGGAGCAGGCCCGAGCGGGCTCGCGACGTTCTAGTGGCAGGCGTCCCAGCCCCAGGTCACTTCGCGGAGCGTGTCACCGGTGGCCTTGGCCCGGATGTCGAGAATCACCCGAAGCACGCCGGAGGCGTCCTTGGAAGGCTGGTGGACCCAGGCGAAGCGGCCGGCTGCGGCGGACTCCGTTTTCACGGACGCCGCGACGAGGGGATCGTCCTGGAAGAGCAAGTCCTGGTTCCACTGCCAGGAGATCCCACCGTCCCAGAGCTGAAAGTGAACGTGCGCCGGGGTGCTTCGGCTCGGATAGGCGCCGGGGCGGATCGTTCGAAGCTCGTATCTGCCGGAGGCGTCGGTGCGCGCCCAGCCTTGCAAGCGCGGCGCACCAAAGAGCTTGCGGCGGTACTCGCCGGTGACGTCCGTCTGATAAGCGTAGACGATCACGCCGGCCGCGGGCGTCGTGCCGTCCGGCCGGTACACGGTCCCGGTCACGACCATCCGCTCGCCGGGCTCGTCCGGCGGCGCCATGGTGGCGACGGAGCCGGCTTCCCGACAGGGGTTGCCGCCCTTGCCGTGCAACGGGAGCGCCGCCAGCAAGGAGACCGCAACGATCGCGGCCGGCAGAATGCTCGAGGTCCGGAGTGTCATGTCGAGCTCCCTTCTCGCTGGAGGAGACGCCGGGATCCGGTCCGACGTTATCCGCAAAACTCAGTGAGTCCGGGCGGGAAATAGGGCATCATTAACGTAGTGTCCAACCGCCGGGCCCACCCTGCCATGGCTCGCCCGCGGGTCACCGTGGAGGCGCCCGGCGCCGTTTCTCTGCAGGAACCCGTCGAGCCCGTCGAATCCATCGAGAACATCGAAGTCCCTCATCTCTGGACCAACGTCGGACGCGCGATCTTCGACGGCTCGGGCGAGGCCGTCGCCGCGGCCCGCTCGGCGGATGAGGCGCGGCGCATCGTTGCCGCCATCAACGCGGTCTACGGAATGCCCACCGACGCCCTCGAGGCCTGGACCATCGGCTACGTCCGCGACCCGATGAACGACCTGCTGTCCCAGCTCGAATCGACGCTGGCGTCGGATCCTCCCGCCGGGGAGCGCCGCATGGGAAGGGATCGCCGCAAGGGCGATCGCCGCCGGGCGGACAACCAGATCGCGCCGCCGCCCGACGCCTACTGGGCCCGGCCCCGCTAGGCGCGGCGCCCGACCGGCGCGAACCCCGCTTCCCTAGCCCTCGACGCGCACCGCGACCACCGTCGCGTCGTCTCCCACACCGCCGGCACCCGACCAGGAGCGGACCGCCGAGAGGATGGCGTCGCAGAGCTCGCGCGGATCGACCTCCGGCTGTGCCGAGGCGACGACTTTCGAGAGCCGCTCGAAGCCGAACGGCTCTCCGTCGGGCCCGGCGGCCTCGTAGACGCCGTCGGTGTAGAGAACGAAGAGGTCCCCCGGCGCCATCGGGACTGCGGTCTCTCGAGAGGTCCCCCGCAGACGCGCTCCGAGCGGCAAAGACGCGGCGGGGAGCTGCTCGACCTCGCCCGTCGCGGCGGCGCGGCGCAGGATCGGGGGGTGGCCGGCGCTCGCGAGCACGGCCTCTCCTCGCGCGCGGTCGAGCAGGAGGACGGCGAGGGTCACGAACATCCGGTGCGAGGCGGTCTCGCGCACCATGCGCTGGAGCTTCTCCAGGACGGCCGCCGGGCTCGTGAGCTCGGGGGCGAGGAGGATCAGCCCGCTGCGCAGACCCGAAAGGATCAGCCCGCTCGCAAGGCCGTGCCCCGCGACGTCGCCGGCCACGACCGCGACGCGGTCGCCCTCCAGCCGGAACCAGTCGAAGTAGTCGCCGCCGACCTCCGTCGCCGGCACGGAAGTGCCCGCGACGCGGATCCAGCCGTCGGCGATCTCGCCGCGCGGCAGCATCGAGAGCTGGACGCGGCGGGCGAGCTCGAGCTCGTCGCGCATCCGGGCGGAGTCGCGTGCCCGCTCGCGCAGATCCCGCCAGTACGCCAGGAACTGGCGGCGGTAGCGCCAGGTCGCGAACGCGCCGCCGGCCCAAACGATCACGTTGAGCACGAGCGACGGCAAGAACGTCTGGTCGGCGGTGTCTTCTGCGGGCCGCGCGCCGGCCGCCGTTCCCAGGATCGTCCACACGAAGGAGCAGGCGAGGTAGAAGCCGTGCAGGACCGCGGCCTCGGTCACCGAGATCCGGATGGCGACGAGGACGAGAGGGAAGAGGTAGAGCCAGGGCCCGCTCGCCTCGACCCTGGGAAACACCAGGAAGAGAAACTGCAGGCCGAGGTATCCCAGCGTCGCCGTCCGGAAGCTGCGGGCGACAGCCCGCGCGATCGGATCCAGCGCCGCGAGCCGCGAGGGGCGGCCCGACCGCGAGGGGTCGATGCGGCGAAGGACCAGGTAGAAGAGCGCCGGAAGCACGAACGTCATCACGCTTCCCAGCACGCGCAGGGTGCCCTGCCGGGACACGGCCGCGGCGATCCAGAGCCCGATCCCCGTCAGGGCGAAGCCGACACTGAGCCAGCGCAGCACGGGGAGATTGCGCTGATCCATCCGGCGGCGCAGTGCCTCCGCCTCCGACAGAACCGTCAGCTCGTCGATCGTCGGGCGGTCGATGCGGGGCAGCAGGGGCCGTCCGGCGCCTTCTCCCGTCGAGGGTCGGACGCCCGCGCGCGCGCCCGTGATCTCGCCCATCGCCGCGGGATGCTCCGGCCTAGTATCGAAGGCGAATCGCCACGGCGCCGCCCGTAGAGCCCGTCGACACGACGAACAGGTTGTCGTACTCCCCGTCCGGGATGTCCGGCGGGTTCGCGACGCCCAGCGCCGCGAGGATCTTCGGCACGGTGTTGCTGTGTCCGACGACGAGGGCGGCCGCGCCGCCGTCCTTGCGAAGGGCGTCGATCAGCGGCGCGGCACTGACCTGACCCGAGGCATCCCGCACCGGGTACACGCGCACGTCGAGCCCTCGCTCGCGGGCGAGAGGGGCGGCGGTGTCGCGCGCGCGGACGGTGTCGGTCGCCCAGACACTGGCGACGCCGGCGTCCTTCAGCAGCGCCGCCAGCCGCTCGGCGCGCTGGCTCCCGGCGGGGGAAAGCGGGACCGGCGGCTCGTTGGCCGGCGTGCTCTTCTCCGCGTGTCGCACCACGAACACGACCGGGGGCAGCGCGCCGTCCGGGCTCGCCGCCGCCGGCGGCGCCGACGGGACCGCGGCGAGCAGGAGAGCGAGGGCGACGATCCCGAATCGTCCGGAGGCTCTCATCGCGTGCCTCCCGACGGAGCCGCGGCCTTCGACGCCGCGAGGTACTTGTCGAACCACTCGACGATCTCGACCGTCGAGCGGATGCGGTTGGGAGTCTTGCGCCAGCCGTGGCCCTCGTCGGGGAAGAGCACGTACTCGACGGGCACGCCGCGCTTCTTGAGCTCCGACACGACCTGTTCCGCTTCGACCACCGGAACATTGGTGTCGTTCGCGCCGTGGAGCACGAGGGTGGGCGCCTTGACGCGATCCAGCCGGTAGAGGGGAGAGAGGCGGCGCAGGAGGTCCGCCTGCGTGACGGGGTCGCCGTACTCGACTTTCGAGATCGCGGCCATCCAGCCCTCGGTGTCCCGGAAGAAGGTCTCGAAGTTCACGATGCCGTAGAGGTTGGCGCCGGCGGCGAAGAGCTCGGGGTACTCCGTGAGCCCCGCCATCACCATGTAGCCGCCGTAGGAGCCCCCCATGATGCCGACACGCCGCCCATCGACTGCGCCCGTTGCCACCGCGGCGTCCACGCATGCCTTGATGTCCCGCACGCCGTCGATGCGTTTCTCTCCGTTGTCGAGCGTCAGGAACCGCTTCCCGAAGCCGTAGGAGCCTCGAACATTCGGCGCGAAGACCGCGATGCCGCGCGAGAGCAGCGCCTGGTAGTCCGAGCGAAACCCGGGCCGTTCCTGGCCTTCCGGCCCGCCGTGGAAGGAGAGAACGACGGGATAGGGAGCCTTGCCGGACGCCGGCTTGTAGAACCAGCCGGAGAGCTCCAGCCCGTCGTGCGCCTTGAAGCGCACCGGCTCCGGCCGCACGAAGCTCGCCAGGTCGACGCCCGCGTGCGGCGTGCGCGTCAGCCGCCGCGGCTCGCCTCCCGACAAATCCAGGATCCAGACGTCGGCCGGCGCCGTGGAGCCCGAGAGCGTGAGCGCGACGAAGCGGCCGTCCTTCGAAAAGTCGCCGCCCCCGGCCAGGTCGGCGGGCAGCGCCGGCCGGGCCGTCGTCTTGCCCGTGGAGAGGTCGAGCACCTCGATCTCCGTCCTGCCCGCGACGTTCCAGAACAAGATCGCCTGCCGTCCGTCGTCGTCCATCGAGAACCCGTCGAGGATCGCGTCCTCGCGGGCGCGGAGAGTCTCGATCTTCCCGGGCTTGCCGTCGGGGGAGAGGGCGATCTTCCCGAACGCGGTTCGATCGCGTCCGAGATCGTGCGAGAGGTAGACCGTTCGCCCGTCGGGAGCGATCTCCCCGCCGAAGTCTCCCGCGCCTTCGTGCGCGGTCAGCAAGGTCTCCCCGCCGCTCGTCAGGTCCACGAGGAAGAGGTCGTTGCTGCCGCGGCTGACGAGCCGGTCGAGGATCGCTCGCCGGTTGTCCGCGGAGACCGAGGTGAAGCTCCCGATGCCCGCGTTCTTGGACACGAGCCGGGAGCCCTTGCCGACCTCGTGGATCCAGGCGTCCATCGCGCCGGCGTCGCGCTGGTTCGAGGAGAACATCAGCAGCGACCCGTCGGGGCTCCACCCGCCGAGCGAGTTGTTCGTCCTGCCTCCCTCGGTGATCCGCGTCATCCCCCGCCCATCCGGGCGCACGAGATGGATCTGGGAGTTGAGTCCGCCGCCGGGAAGCACGGCGAAGGCGATCCACGTTCCGGCGGGCGACCACGCGATGCCACCCACGGGATCGTCCAGGGCGGTGATCTGTTCGGGGTAGCCACCCGCCGTGGGAACGGTCCAGATCTGTGGGCTGCCGCTCATGTTCGAGACGAAGGCCACCGTACGCCCGTCGGGCGAGAAGGACGCGTTGTTCGAGAACCCGATGCGCGCCATCGCGGCGACTTCCCGCGCCAGACCGTCGGGCGGCGAGGCCGGGGTGGCATCGGGGGGGGCGGCGAGCAGGGCAGCGAGCAGACCGAGGGCGAACGCCATGAGACCTCCGCGTTTCTCCCGCGAAGCTTATGCGGAAACGACGCGCGGCCGGACCGGTCTCAGCGGGCGGAGCGCAGGTCGGATTCGTGGGACGGCGGCGACTCGACGCGCGGCGGCACACCGGCACGGCCGCGGAGCCCGACGGCCGTTCCCGGAAGGACCTTCAACGGGATCCGAACCTCGACCTCGAAGGAGCCGGGCTCGCGGCGGCGGGTCAGGCGCGCCCGACGCCCGTAGAGGACCTCGAGGCGATCGCGCAGGTTGGCGAGGCCGATGCCGCCGACATGCGTCGGCAGGGGCTCGGGGCCCCGCGTCGAGGTGTTCCACACGACGAGCACGAGGTCCCCCTCGGCGACGCGGCTGGAAACGCGGACCTCGCCGCGGCCGGGATCCTGCGAGATGCCGTGCTTGACCGCGTTCTCCACCAGCGGCTGCAGCAGGAGGCTCGGCACCTCGGCGTCGAGCGTCTCGGGCGCGATCGCGTAGGTCGTTTGGAGGCGATCCTCGAAGCGCAGGCTCTGGATCTCCAGGTATCGCCGGAGGAACTCCAGCTCGTCTCGGAGGCGCACGGTCGCCGCCGCGTCGCGGTCGAGGGTGGCGCGCAGGAGGTCGCCGAGCTGAACGAGCGTGCGCGAGGCGGCCTTCGGATCTCGGTAGATCAACGGCAGGATCGTGTTGAGGGCGTTGAAGAGGAAGTGCGGCTGGAGCTGGGCGCGCAGCGCCTGCAGGCGCGCCGCGTCGAGCTCCGAGCGCAGGCGGATCGAGCGCACGCGCAGTCGGTGCAGCAGCAGGACCAGCAGGGCCGCGGCGGCGCCGAGCAGCGCCCAGAACCAGAAGGTCTGCGTGAAACGCGGCTGCATGCGGAACGCGAACGGGGCGGCGGCCTCCGTCCATTCGCCCCCGGGCTCCGCGGCGGCGACACGGAAGCGGTAGGGCCCGGCCGGCAGGTTCGTGTAGGAGACGCCGCGGCGCGTTCCGACCTCGATCCAGTCCGCGTCGAATCCCTCGAGACGGTAGCGGAAGCGCAGCCGCTCCGGCGAGCGGAACGCGAGCGCCGTCCATCGCAGCTCGAGCCGGCCCGTGGCGGGCGGAAGCGTCGCGACGCCGACGCGGGGGACCTCGACGCCGTCGGCGAACACCTGCTCGAGCAGCGGCGCGACGGCGGCGCGCGGGCTCGCGGCGGCCGAGGGATCGACGGAGACGATTCCCTCGACGGTCGGGAAGATCAGCCGCCCGTCGCGCATCTTCCAGCCGGCGGGCTGGAAGCCGCCGTTGCACTCGCTGTCCTTCATGCCGTCGGCGTCGTCGAAGGAGATCGCGGCGACCTCGCGCGCTCCTCCGGAGGCGACGCGTTCGAGATCGGCTCGTGACACGCGCGCCACGCCCCGATTGCTGGAGAGCCACAGCGATCCGGCGCCGTCGTCGAGGATCCGGTAGAAGACGTCGTCGGGCAGGCCCTGCTCGGTTCCGAAGGAGCGCCACTGGCCGGCGCGGAAGCGCCAGAGGCCGTCGGTCGCCGTGGCGACCCACAGCGTCCCGTCGGCATCCGGCAGGACGTCGTAGACGAACGCCTGCGTCAGGGCCGTGGGGCCGAAGGGCGAAAGCGTTGCGCCGCGGCGGCGGTTCAAGCCGCCCCCCACGGTTCCCAGCCAGAGCGTGCCGTCTTTCGCGGGCACGATCGACATCACGCGCTCGTTGGAGAGGCCGTCGGCGCGCCCGAAGGACTCGAAGACGCCGTCCTCGAGCCGGGTGAGCCCGCCCGCGGTGCCGATCCAGAGCGCGCCGGTCTCGTCGCTCGCGATCGAGAGCACGAGGTTATGCGCGAGCCCGTCCTTCGTCGTGTAGGACTCCCATCGCCCCGCGTGCCGGCGGTTGAGGCCCTCGCGCGTGCCGACCCACAGATCGCCGGCCGCGTCCTGGTGGAGCGCCCAGACGCGGTCGGAGAGCAGGCCCTCCCTCGTCGTGACGGTCTCGACGACGCGGCCTTCGCGCAAGCGCGCGAGCCCGCCGCCCAGCGTGCCGACCCAGAGATCGCCGGCGGAATCCTGCAGGATCGGGCGCACGTCGCTGTTGGGAAGCCCCTCCGATGCCGAGAAGGTCGTGAACAACCCGCCGCGGAGCCGGTCCAGCCCGGCGTCGGTTCCCAGCCACAGGTTGCCCTCGCGGTCTTCGAGCATCGACAGCACGCTGTCGCCGTTGAGGCCACGAGTCTTCGACAGCGGTTCGAAGCGGCCCTCGCGAACGCGCACGACGCCGCCGCCGACGGTTCCCGCCCACAGCTCGCCGTCGCGATCGATCACGAGGCACAGAACGGTGTCGCTGGGAAGCCCGTCCTTCGGGCCCCACGACTGCAGCCGTCCCTCGGACAGGCGGGCCAGCCCGCCGCGCGTGCCGATCCACATCGCGCCCGCGGCATCCTCGATCAGCGACGTGACCTGATCGCTCGGAAGTCCGTCCCTGCTCGTCCAGGTCTGCGCGCGTCCATCCTTCCAGCGCTGGAGGCCGCCGCCGCGCGTTCCGACCCAGAGTGCGCCGTCCTTGCCGCGGCGAAGGACCCGCACCTCGTCGCTGGCGAGCCCCGTCGCCGCGGTCAGGCTCTCGCCGAATCGCTCACCGGTCAGGCGGACGACACCGTGCGCGAACGTACCGACCCACACGGTGCCGTCGCTCTCGGGGACGATCGAAGAGACGATCTCGTCGGGCAGCCCCTGCGCGGGGCCCCAGGCCCGGAACTCTCCGGCGCGATGGGAGACCAGGCCGCCGCCGAGCAGTCCGATCCAGAGCGCCCCGTCGGGTGCGACGGCGAGGGTGGTCACGTGGTGGCGGCGCAGCGCCGGCGAGGATTTGCGGTCGAACACGGTGAAGCGCACGCCGTCGAAGCGGACGAGGCCCTCCTGCGTGCCGAGCCACAGGTAGCCGTCCGGGGTCTGGGCGAGCGCCGTGACCGTTCCCTGCGGGAGGCCCTGCTTGCGCTGCCAGGTCTCGATCCCGTACTGCGTCGCCGCTCGGTCGGGATCGAGGCCGTAGGCTCGGCCGGCGCCCGCGGCCGCCGCCAGCATCAGGAGGGCGCAGAAAAAACGAGATCGCATCGAGTCCGAGGAACCTCCCCTTCCGGCGGTCTGCCGAGTCGTTGACGCCGAGTAAACCACGCCCTGCCGTTCGGGCATGCCGGAAAGCATCAGATCCGCGACGAATGACATCTTTTCGAGGACGAAATGGCCGTTCCGGATGATGGGCTGCGGACGGGAGCGGATCCCTTCGTTCCCGGGACGACGGACTCCCGCGCCCGGCCGATGCGCTGGGGGAACGGCGCGCGAGCCGCCGCGAATTCCGGGGACGAACGGCTCGGCCGTCGGCACCGCGTCTCCCCCCGCGCCGCTGTGGGCGGCGACTTCGCGGACGAGGTGCGGGATCCGCGGGGATGGAACTTTCTGGTCCCGCGACCCGTAGAGCGACGCGTTCACGCCGGCACGGGGCCGGCGTGTCGAGGTCGCGAAAGGGGATTGGAGATGTCGAAGAAACTGCGCCAGGGATTTCTTGTGGCGCTCGCGTTGGCATCGTTGGCGATGGCCGCGTGCGCGTCGCTCTCGCCCGGGGATCAGGCGGTGACGATCACGCGCGCCGAGTCGCTCGTGGCGAACTGCGAGAAGGTCGGAGAGGTGCGCGCCGAAGACGCGCGCAACGCCGACCAGGTCACGGCGGAGCTCGGGGCGGCGGCGCGCTCGAAGAAGGCCAACACGGTCCTGCTGACGGATTCCGAGGGGAACCGGGGCATGGCCTACCGTTGCGCCGCGCCGTCGGCGGCGGCTCCGGCGACCGCCACGGGCCGCTGATCTCCAGGCTCAGCGCGGGCCCGAGATGAGCTGAAGGATCGCGCGGGCGGTCTCGATCGGCTCTCCCTCGTTGCGGTTGGTCAGGACGGCCACCGTCAGGCGGTCCGCCGGGGAGTGGAGCAGGGCGTTGCGGAACCCCATCGTCTCGCCGGTGTGCCAGACGACGGACCGCGCGCCCTGCGTCCCGACGTACCAGCCCCAGCCGTAGGAGCTTCCCGGCCGGTCGGAGAGGACGCGAGGCTCGAACGCCGCGGCGGCGTCGTAGACCTTCGGCTCGAGGCGGCACAGCGCGCGGCTCCAGCGCGCCAAATCCCGGATCGAGGCGTACACGCCGCCATCTCCCCAGACGGCCGAGGTCAGGCTCTGGTCCGTACGTTTCCAGTCGCGATCCTCGAGGCTGTGTCCGAACGCCCGGCGCGGCACCGCGTCCTCGGGATTCGGGTCGATCGGGATGATCGACGTCATCTGCAGCGGCGCGAAGACGGCCTCGTGCAGGAAGAGGGGCAGAGTCTTGCCGGAGGCCTTCTCGACGGCGAGCGCGAGCAGGGCATAGCCGGTGTTGCTGTAGGCGAACTTCTCACCCGGCGGGAGCTTGGCTCCCGGTGCGCGGGCGAGCAGCCTCGCCATGTCGTGGTCGGTGACCTGGGTCGTCCGATCGGGAGGGATGAAGTCCTCGTAGTCCGGGAGTCCGCCGGTGTGCGTGAGCAGCTGTCGCAGCGTTGGCGTTCGAGCCCACTCCGGCAAGTCGGGCACCCAGCGGCCGATCGGATCATCCAGCGACAGGCGTCCTTCCGCGACCAGGCGGTTGACGGCCGCGGCGGTGAACTGCTTCGAGACCGACGCGAGTCGGAACCGGGTCTCGGGCGTCACGGGCCGCTTGGCCGCGACGTCGGCCATCCCCGAAACGCGCTCGAGCAGCGTCTCGCCGCACCGCGCCACCACCACCGCGACCCCGGGCTCGTCCTGCCCGTAGGTCCCCAGCAGCGCGTCGAGCGCTTCGGTCTGTCGAGACGTCAGGCGGGTCGGCGGTGTCGCGACCGCTCCGAACGCCGCGAGGATGATGAGAGCCGCGAGAGAAAGGCCTCGACGCATCGCCGAAGAATATGCGAACCGACCGTCGCCTCCGCTCACTCGGGACGTGCTTCGCACCGGCGGTCGGCTCGGCCGAGCCGGCGACCCGCCCAAGCGATCGCGACGGTCAGACCTCGATGGCGCCGCCCACCGACTTCAGGTGCTCCCGAAGGCTCCAGCCGGGCTCGCGGCGGCGGCGCTCGAGGTATTCGGGGAACCGAAGCTGATAGCGCAGGCTCTTGCCGGCGGAGACCCCGACCGCCTGGCGGCGCTCGACCTCGGCGATCTTCGCGGCGACCTCCACGACCTCGGCGGCGCGTGCGGCCGGGACGAACGTCGCGCCGTCGTCGTCGGCGAAAACGAGGTCTCCCGGCTCAACCGTCGACGATCCGAAGGACGCGGAGGCGAGCGCCTCGGGATGGCGCGGGTCCAGGCGCAGCGGACCGTTGGGGACGCGCCCGTAGCTGAAGACCGGCATGCCGATGGTCGTGATCTCCGGCGTGTCGCGGTGGGCGCCCCAGACCAGCATCCCGGCCAGCCCGGCCGTCTTCGCCTCGATCGCGATCAGGTCCCCGACGCACGCCTCGTCCAGGCGGCCCGCGTTGTCGACGACGAGGACATCGCCCGGCGAGGAGATCTCGATCGCCTCGAGGAACACGTCGACGCTGCCGGCGTGTCGCGCCGGCCGCGCGGGGCCCGCCACGCGCGTCCCGGCAATCACGGCGACGATCCCGACCGGCGCGATCCTGGGGGCGATCCCGACGCGCAGGCAGGCGTCGGCGATCAGGGGAGTCGAGAGGCTGGCGAAAGAGCGGGACCAGTCGGTCGCGGACGGCATGGCGGCCTCCTTCGGGGAGCATACGCGCGAGGCCGCCCCACGTTGCAACGGCGGCGGGAGCGCGGCAGTCCAATTGGAATCGCGTTTGCCCGCCGGCGATCGGCGTTAGGCTCTTCGTCGTGATTGTCTCGGACGCCGCGACCTTCTGCAATTACTTCGAGCGCGTCCGGGAGCGCACCAAGCGCGTGTTCGACGTGGTGCCGGCACAACGGTGGGACTGGTCCTACCGCGAGGGCAAGTTCAGCTTCGCGGACATCGCGCGGCATCTCGGAGCGATCGAGCTCTGGATGTACGGCGAGAACGTGCGCTGCCTGCCAAGCAAGTACCCCGGCCACGGAGCGGAGATCGCCGCGGGCTACGACGGGCCGATCGCGTACCTCGACGCGATGCACGCGCAGGCGATGGAGATCTTCCGAGCGCTGACGGCCGAGGACCTCGCGCGGCGCTGCGAGACGCCGGGCGGGGCGAAAATTCCGGTCGCGAAGTGGCTCCGCGCGATGGTGGAGCACGAAGCCCACCACCGCGGCCAGGTCTCGATCTACCTCGGTCTGCTGGGGCTTCCCTCGCCGCCGATGTTCGGCCTCACTTCGGAGGAAGTGCGCGCGCGGAGCGTCTGATCTCACTTTCCCGAGTCGAGGTGCCAGCCGGAGTTGACCCAGCCGTCGCCGCGGCGGACGAAGACTTCCGTTCCCCGTCCCGCGTAGCTCTCGACGCCTTTGTCGGTCTCGATGTCGTACTCCCACGTCGTGTAGAGGATCGCGACGTCGCCGTAGAGCTGGATCTCGGTCTTCGGAAAGGCGAGATGCTTCAGACGCGCCCCGGAGGCCTGGAAGGCCTGCGAGGCCGCCAGCACGGCGCCGCGGCCCTGCCACTCCGTCTCGCCGGCGTTGATCGCCACGAGCTCGTCGGGCAGCGCCGCGGAGAGCCGCGCCGCATCGGCCTCGAAGAACGCGCGCCACACCGCCGCGCGGTCGGCGAGGAGCTTCTCGCGCGCCGCGGGGGAGAGTCTGCCGGGCCGCGGCTGCGGGTCTCGCCGAGGCTCCGGCGCGGCCGCGACGTGCGAGGCGACCTGGCTCCAATGGCCCGCCGAGCGCCGGTAGACGTCGAAGATCCGCAGCGTGTCGTCGAAGGTCTCTCCTCCCGACTTCCAGCGGATCCCCGCGACGTAGGAGATCAGCGCGGTCTCGCCGTAGAAGAGCGCGTCGAAGTCGCGGATCTCGTGGGCGGAGAGCTCCGCGTCCGATCCCAGCGCTCCCT
This sequence comes from Thermoanaerobaculia bacterium, assembly GCA_036557025.1. GTDB lineage: Bacteria > Acidobacteriota > Thermoanaerobaculia > UBA5066 > Gp7-AA6 > DATBIJ01. Next base: position 15,625 of record DATBIJ010000083.1, read on the forward strand.
CCGCTTCGCGCATGTAGTGATCCACGCCGCGAATCACGCCGGGCGAGTTGCGGAGGAACCCGCGCCAGGCCTCGGCGTGCAGGCGCCGCACCGCCGCGCGGTCGCGCCGAGCGTAGGCGGAGAAGATCTCCTCGATGTCCGCCCGGATCGCCGCGACGTCGGCGGGCCGGCGGTCTCCGGCCTCGGGCGCCGCGGGGCCGGCGAGCAGGGCGAGCAGCAGCGGGACCAGTGTCATGGCTCCCTCCTTCGGAAAGAGAGCCTAGTGACCGCGCGGCCGGGGTGCCTGCCCGTTCTTGCCAAAAACCTAGGGCCGGCGGGAGGGGGGAACGCCGTACGCGCGGCGAAAGCGGCTGGTGAACTGGGAGAGGCTCACGAACCCGACGGCGAGGCAGGTCTCCGTCACGGACAGGCCCTGCCGCAGGAGCTGCCGTGCGGCCTCCAGCCGGCGCGCGACGAGGAAGCGGTGCGGGGGAGTGCCGACGAGATCCCGGAAGATCCGCGCGAAGTGAAACGGGCTCATGCCCGACTCCCGGGCGAGCGAGACGATCGAGTGTGCTTCGTCGTAGCGGCGCTCCATCCGTTCTCGGGCGCGGTCGATGCCGCGGGCGTGGCGGGAGAGCTGCGGTCCCGAGACCCTTCGCGTGCGCGGCGGCCTCGCCGCCTCGGCCGCGGCCTCGACCGTTTCCAGCGCCCGCGACTCGAAGGCGAGCGGATCCAGGCTCCTCGCCGACGCCGCCATCAGACGAAGGCGCGCGTAGGCCAGACGGTTCGTCGGGGCGAGATGGAGACGCTCCGAGGCCGCGTCGATCGAGGCCGGGATGAGATCCGGCGAGAACTCCAGCGAGAGCGAGACGTCGTCCGGAAACGCGGACGCGTGCCGGCAGGAGTATTCGAGGCCCGGGCGCTGCAGAAACACCGACTCCGGCGTGAACTCCGCCGCGAGGCTTCCGCGCCGGATCGTGTAACCGCCCCGCTCCAGAAACGAGATCGCGAATCGCGCGGCCGTCTCCTCGCGGGGATCTTCGTGACGCTCCCCCTCCGGATGCTCGAAACGGGAGAACGCCGCGAGCTGCGTCTGGAACAGGACCTTCTCGCGCAGCACGCCACCATTCTCCCTCGGACGCGGGAGGGCGGGCTTAGGATCTCGGCGTGGCGGAGAACCTCCTCGTCGACGGGCCGCCGGCCGCGGGCGTCCGGATCCTGCTCGCGCACGGCGCCGGGGCGCCGATGGACTCGCCGTTCCTGGCGACGTGCGCCCGCGAGCTGGCCGCCCGCGGCGCGCGCGTCGGCCGGTTCGAGTTTCCCTACATGGCGGCGCGCCGCACCGGCGGCCGCGGCGGCGCCCCCGATCGCGAGCCGATCCTCCGCGAGAGCTGGAAGCAGGCGATCGAGAGATTCGGCGGCGCCGCCGGCCTCGTGATCGGCGGCAAGTCGCTCGGCGGCCGCATCGCGAGCATGGTCGCCGACGAGACCGGCGTGTCGGGGCTCGTCTGCCTCGGCTATCCGTTTCATCCTCCCGGCAAGCCCGAGCGCCTGCGGACCGCTCACCTCGAAGGCCTCCGCACGCCCGCGTTGATCCTCCAGGGAACGCGCGATCCCTTCGGAACGCGGGAGGACGTCGCGTCTTACCGGCTCTCGCCGGCGATCCGAGTCCACTGGCTCGAGGACGGGGACCACTCCTTCAAGCCGCGCGCGAGCTCGGGGAGGACGGAGCGGGAGAATCTCGACGAGGCCATCGCGCGGGCCTGGGACTTTGCGGCGGGAGCGGTGTAGAACAGGCGGCGCAAGGAGGCGATCATGCGAGTCAGGGCGTTGGGGACGATCGCGGCGGCGGTGCTCGCCGTCTCGTGCGCCGGGCAGGGGCCCGGTGGGCCCTCGTCGGGAGCGCCGGCCGGAAATCCGACTCCGGTCCCCGTCGGCGCGCCCACGGCCGTACCGTCGGTGCCGACCGAGCACCCCATGCCGCCGCCGACGCCGCAGGCCGCGGCCGCGCGGGCGCCGCTCTTCCGGGATCTGGGCAGCTACAGCCACAGGATCACGACCTCCTCGACCGAGGCCCAGCGCTACTTCGATCAGGGACTGATCCTGGGTTGGGGCTTCAATCACGCGGAGGCCGAGCGCTCGTTCCGCGAAGCCGCGCGCCTCGATCCGGCGTGCGCGATGTGCTGGTGGGGCGTGGCCTGGGTGCTCGGCCCCAACATCAACGCGGCGATGGATTCCGCCGCCGCGGCGCCCGCCTTCGAGGCGGCCCAGAAGGCGGCCGCGCTCGCGCCGAAGGTCTCCCCGCGCGACGCAGATTACGTGCGGGCGATGGCGGCCCGGTACGCGGCGACGGCGCCCGAGGATCGCAAGCCCCTGGACCGCGCCTTTGCGGACGCGATGCGCGATGTCTCCCGGCGGCACCCGGACGATCTGGACGCCGCGACGCTCTTCGCCGAGTCCCTGATGGACCTGGCCCCGTGGGCGCAGTGGAACAAGGACGGGACGCCGACCGAGGCGACCCCGGAGATCCTCCGCACGCTCGAGGGCGTGCTCGTGCGCAACCCGCGGCACCCGGGCGCGATCCACCTCTACATCCACGCCGTCGAGGCCTCGAAGGACCCCGGCCGCGCGCTGAAGTACGCCGAGGCGCTCCCGGATTTGGCGCCGGGCGCGGGGCATCTCGTGCACATGCCCTCGCACATCCAGATCCGGACGGGTCGCTACGAGGAGGTCATCGCCCTGAACGAGAGGGCGTCGAAGGCGGACGACTCGTACGTGGCGCAGTGCCGCGCCCAGGGCGTGTACCCGCTCGCGTACGTGAACCACAACGTCCACATGGGCTGGGCGGGCGCCGTGATGACCGGGCGCCGCGACAAGGCGATGGAGCTCGCGCACACCCTGCACGGCAGGATGGAGCACGCGCCCGTGCGCGATCCCGGCATGGGGACGCTGCAGCACTACTCCGCGATTCCCCTCTGGACGCTCGTGCGCTTCGGGGAATGGGACGCGATCCTGAAGGAGCCCGCGCCCGCTCCGGACCTCGCCTACCCCAACGCGATCTGGCGCTGGGCCCGCGGGATGGCCTTCGCCGGCCGCGGCGAGAACGATGCCGCGCGCGCCGAGCTCGCGAAAATCCGCGAGATTCTCGGAAGCGGCGCGATCGAGCCCGTGACGATCTGGGAGATCAACAAGGGCGAGGACATCCTGGGAATCGCGGCGGACATGCTCGAGGGGCAGGTCGCGGCGCGCGCCGGCGACACGGATCGCGCCGCGGCGAGCCTGCGAAAGGCGATCGCGAGAGAGGATGCGCTCCACTACAACGAGCCGCCGGACTGGTACCCGCCGGTGCGCCCGCTGCTCGGTGCCCTGCTGCGCCAGGCGGGCCGACCGAAGGAGGCCGAGGCGGTCTACCGCAAAGATCTCGAGATCCATCCGGAGAACGGCTGGTCGTTGGACGGTCTCTCCCGCAGCCTCGCCGCGCAAGGCCGCCGGCAGGAAGCCGCCGAAGTGTCGGCACGATTCGCCCGCGTCTGGAAGGGCCCGAGCGTCCCGATCGAGGGCGGCGCGAACTAGCGCGCTCGCTGGCCCGGGTTCTGCATCGCCCCCCTGTCGGGAGGAGGAGAGGAGAGGCTTGGACAACATCTGCCACACGCTCGTCGGCGCCGCGATGGGTCAGGCGGGGCTCAAGCGCAAGACACCGCTCGGCATGGCGACGCTGATGATCGGCGCCAACCTGCCCGACGTCGACGCGATCACCTACTTCGTCAGCGACTCCTCGACGACGCTGGGGTTCCGGCGCGGCTGGACCCACGGCATCCTCGCGATGGCGGTGTGGCCCTTCGTGCTGGCGGCGGCCATGATGGCCTTCGATCGCTACGTGCGCCGGCGCGGGAAGCGCAGAGAGCGGGAGCCGGCGCAATGGAAGCCGCTGCTCTTGCTGTCGGCGATCGGAGTCGTGTCGCATCCGTTCCTGGATTTCCTGAACACCTACGGCGTACGGTTCCTGATGCCTTTTTCGTCGAAGTGGTTCTACGGCGACACGCTCTTCATCGTGGACCTCTTCCTGTGGGGCATGCTGGGGCTGGGCGTCTTTCTCTCCCGCCGCCGCGAGGCGGACGCGCTGCCGAACCCGTCGCGCCCCGCGCGGACGGCCCTTTGGGGATGCGGGATCTATGTCCTCGGAATGTTTCTCGCGGGGCAGCAGGCGCGTCCCGTCGTGGAGCGGGAAGCCCTCGAAGCGGGAATCGTGGTCACGCGGAAGATGGTCGCGCCGATTCCGATTGATCCCCTGCGAAAGATCGCAGTGGTGGACACGGGAACCGACTATCGCAGCGGCCTCTTCGCCTGGGTGCCGTACCCCAGCGTCGAGTTCGACCCGCGGATCGAGCCCAAGAACGACCGGGACCCGGCCGCGATCGCGGCCGGTCAGACCACGGAGGGCCGCCGCTTCCTCTCCTGGGCGCGCTTTCCCGTGTACCGCATCGAGCGGCGCGCGAACGAGACCCTCGTCCATCTCGCCGATGCACGCTACCCCGGCCGGCGGGGCTCCTGGGCGCGGGTCACGGTGCGCCTGCCGGCGTCCTCCGCGGCCACCGGCGCGGCTCGGTAGCTCGGTCCGGCATTTCGGCCGGCAACCCTTTCCCCTTCTCGGGCCACAGACGTGCCGAGGAGGTGGACCATGGGCTTCGCCGCGATCGTGCTCGCCGCCGCCATTCCGATTCTCGGGCTCTATTTCCAGGATCCCGCGGCGTCGGCCCACGCCGCCCACGGCACGGCGAGCTCCTCCTCCGACGCCGCCTCCGATGCCCGCGCCGCGTTCGATCACTTCAAGGCGCTGGAGGGAAAGTGGCGGGGGAAGAGCACGAAGGGGTGGGAGGAGGAGGTCACCTATCGCGTCATCGCCGACGGATCCGTCGTGCACGGCACGTCGTTCGACGCGCATCCCGGGGAGACGATGGCGACGATGTTCTACCTGAACGACGGAGCCCTGGAGTTGACGCACTACTGCGTCGCGAAGAACGCACCGCATC
>DATBIJ010000084.1:0-12319 GCA_036557025.1 Thermoanaerobaculia bacterium
CCGACGAGGACGGCGTGACCCGGGTCGTCTCCGAGCCCGTGCTCCGGGAGCTGACGACGCGGGCATACTTCTGGCGCCGCGCCTGGCTCTTCGAAGATCTCGGCGGGGCCCGTGTCTCGCCCGGAGCTTCGCCCGGCTCGATCGTGCTCGACATCCGGGGCGGCTACCCGCTGACGCTGCTCTTCTCGGGGGATGGGAAGCGTTTGGAAGAGGCCCGCGCCCCCCGGATGCTCTTTCGGTTCGCTGCCCCGGATCGCTATCGAGACCTCTCCGACCCGGCACGGCCCCTGGAGGTCGAGATCGCCTGGACCGGGCTGCCGACCGCCCTGCTCCCCGACGCGACCGTCGGAGGAGGATCGGCGCGCTTCGCGCCCTCCGATGGGGCGGCCTATGCCTTCGAGGGAGGCCGCGTGCTTCTGAACGTCACGATCGACGGCCAGCCGGTCCGCCTGAGGCTGGACGCGGCCGCCGACGGCCCGCTGCGCGTCTCACCCGCACTGGCCGGGCGGCTGCGCCGGACCTTCGCACCCGACGCCCTCGGACGCCAGGTGGCCAAGGGCTTCTCGCTCACGGCCGGCGGCGTGCGGTTCGAATCGCTTGCCGGCGTTCGAGACGACCGCCTCCCGGGAGAGCAGGCGGAGGCGGGGGCGCCGTTCTTTCGGGACACGGTCGTCGAGGTCGACCCGAAGGCGGGCCGCATGCGCTTCCACGACCCGGAGACCTGGGCCCCTCCGGAGAACCTGCTGCGGTTCCTGATCGACGACGACCAGAACCGCCCGGCGGCGATTCTCTCGCGCGGGGGCGAGACCCTGCGTCTGCGATTCCCGACCGAGGCCGAGCCGGAGCTGCTGCTCTCGCCCGGCGCCGCCGAGCGGGTCGGGCTCGGGGACTCCGGGATCGCCGACGGCCTGCGCTGGGGCGGTGTGAGCCTGCCGCCCATGCGCTTTGCGCGCGCCGCGGACCGCTTCGACGCGGACTGGGGCGACCATGGAGCGCTGGGCTGGCAGTTTCTCTTACGCCAGCGCAGCTTCATCCACATGCCGCGGCGATGGCTCTACCTCGACGCCCGGCTCCAATGAGCCGGAGCGGATCGGGCGCGAAGGTCTCGCGGCTAGATCGAGACGCCCGACTCCTGGCAGGCGCAGAGAGTCTCGGGATCGAGCGCGGCGAGCTCCTCGTCGAGGCAGAGCACCGCGGCGCAGCGCGGGCACGCGACCTCGATCGCGGCCGGCGCCGGAGCCTTGTCGGAGGATCCGCGCCGGGCCTGGGCCGCGCGCGGAGAGATCTCGAAGGGGACCACGTTGTTTTCACTCACCGTCGATCCTCCTGTCCGTAGCGAGGCTTCTCTTGTGATCCGGGAGACTCGAGAGGGCAAGCCAGCGAGAGGTGCGCGCGCGTCATCGCGCGGCGGCGCCGAACGGCCGTCAGGGCGCCCGCCATGAAGAACAGCCCTCCGGTGGAGAGCAGGCTCGCGGCCGAGGCGCGCCAGACGCGCGGCGCCTCGCGTCCTCCGGCACCCGCGAGCGCGCCGCCCAGGAAGATGAACACGAGCGACACCGGCAGGATCGCCTGGGGACGGCTCCGGGGCACGGCGGGCTGGGACCAGACCAGCTTCATGCGGGAACCTCGGGGCGGCGGGAGGGGACGCGCCCCGGAGGGAGCCGAGACGTCGCGTTCGGAGTGATCTCGAGCACGAGGCGCCTCCGAAACGTTTCGGGGCGGATCCAGCCGCCCCTCTTTCAACGCCTTCATTTTATTCGAGAAGCGCGTTGGCGGCAACGAGATAATGCGCCCCAACATGACGCACGCACTTCTCGCCGCTCTTCTGCTCCAACTCGCCACATCCGGAAGCTTCCGAGGATTCCTACCGCCCGCCGTCGACGCGCAAGCGGCCTACGAGAAGGCGCTGCGCGCCGTGCCCGATCCGGCGCGCATGCGCGAATCGATGCGGCGGCTCGCCGCCGAGCCGCACCATCTCGGCTCCCCGGCGGACCGGCGCAACGCGGAATGGATCGCGGCCCAGCTCACCTCGTGGGGTTGGGACACGAAGATCGAGACGTTCGAGGTCCTCTTCCCGACGCCGCGCGAGCGCATCGTCGAGTTGCTCGAGCCCACGCGCTTCACCGCCACGCTCGCCGAGACCGCCCTGCCCCAGGATCCGACCTCTTCTCAGACGGCCCTGCAACTCCCGACCTACAACGCGTACTCCGTCGACGGCGACGTCACGGGATCGCTGGTCTACGTCAACCAGGGCGTGCCGGCGGACTACGAGCGCCTCGAGAAGATGGGCGTCGACGTCAAGGGCAAGATCGTCATCGCGCGATACGGCGGCAGCTGGCGAGGCATCAAGCCGAAGGTCGCGGCGGAGAAGGGCGCGATCGCCTGCCTGATCTACTCGGACCCGAAGGACGACGGCTACTACGAGGGCGAGGTCTACCCCGCCGGCTCCTTCCGACCCCCTCAGGGCGTCCAGCGCGGCAGCGTCATGGACATGCCGATTCACCCCGGGGATCCGCTCACGCCCGGCATCGGCTCGACCAAGGGCGCCAAACGGCTCGATCGCAAGGACGCACAGACGCTGACGAAGATCCCGGTGCTTCCGATCGGCTATGCCGACGCGAGGCCGCTGCTCGAGGCGCTGACGGGTCCCGTCGCGCCGACGGAGTGGCGGGGCGCGCTGCCGCTGACCTACCGGATCGGTCCGGGACCGGCCAAGGTGCGGGTGAAGGCGGCCTTCGACTGGAAGATCGTGCCCCTGCACGACGTCGTCGCGACGCTGAAGGGATCGACCTGGCCCGACGAATGGATCGTGCGGGGCAACCATCACGACGCCTGGGTCAACGGCGCCGAAGACCCGATCTCCGGCCTCGTCGCGATGCTCGAAGAGGCGCGCGCCTTCGGCGAGCTCGCCAAATCGGGACAGCGGCCGCGCCGCACGCTCGTCTATTGCGCCTGGGACGGCGAAGAGCAGGGCCTCTTGGGCTCGACCGAGTTCGTGGAGGAGCACCGCGCGGATCTCGAGGCGAAGGCCGTCGTCTACATCAACAGCGACTCCAACGGCCGCGGATTCCTCTCCGCCGGCGGATCCCACGGACTCCAGACGCTGGTCTCGGGAGTCGCGGCGGAGATCGAAGACCCGGTCAAGAAGGCGTCCGTCCTTGCACGGGTCCGGGCCAACCGGATCGCGCAGGAGGAGAAAGAAGAGGAGCGCCAGACGCTGCGCGCGGAGCCGGGATTGCGTCTGTACGCGATGGGCTCCGGGTCCGACTACACGCCGTTTCTCCAGCACCTGGGCCTCGCCTCTCTGAACCTGGGCTACGGCGGCGAGGACGACGGCGGCATCTACCACTCCATCTACGACGACTTCACCTGGTACACGAAGTTCTCCGACGGGGACTTCGTCTACGGACGGGCCTTGGCCCAGACGGGATCGACCATCGTCGCGCGGCTCGCCAACGCGGAGGTCCTGCCCTTCGACTTCGGCGCGCTCTCTTCCACGGTCCGCCGCTACGTCAAGGAAGTCGACGAGCTCGCGCAGAAGCAGCGGAAGGCGATCGAGGAGGCCAACCGGCAAGTCGAGGAGAACGTCGCCTACCTCGCGGCCGATCCGCGCAAGCCCTTCGTCGCGCCGAAGTCCCAGGTGGCCGTACCGTACTTCGATCTCTCGCCGCTCCAGAACGCCGCCGACGCGCTCGAGCGCGCGGCGCAGGATTACGACAAGGCGTTCGAGGCGGCCGTGGCTTCGGGCCTGACCCCCGAGCGCGCGCAGCAGGCCAACGCGATCCTGCGGGACGTGGAGCGCGCGTTCGCGGCGCCGGAGGGCCTGCCCAAGCGCCCCTGGTTCAAGCACCTGCTCTACGCGCCCGGCTTCTACACGGGATACGCGGTCAAGACGCTCCCGATGGTGCGCGAGCCGCTCGAGCAGAAGCAGTGGGAGCTCGTGAACCCGGGCGCGAAGTTGACGGCCACCGCGATCGAGCGGGCCGCGGCGAAGATCCGCGACGCGGCGGAGGCGCTGAAGGGGCCTCGCTCCGCGGCCCCCTAGCCCGGCGGCGTCTCCCCGCGCATCCGGGCGGTGAACTCGCTCTCGGTGCGCCCCATCGCGACGGCGCACGTGCCGTCGCACCGCGCCGTGATTTCTCCGGAGCCGTCGCGGATCTCGGCGGACGCGAAGAGGATGTTGAGTCCGCGCCGGACCAGCCAGCCCTCCGCCACGATCCGCTCGCCCCGCGTCGGACGCAGGAAGCTCATCGCGAGGTTCACGGTCGCGGTCCGGGCGTCCGGGCGCGTCAGCCACCCCACGGTCCCGATCACCAGGTCGAAGAGCCCGGCGAGCGCGACGCCGTTGACGGCGTCGGTCCCGAGCCCCCCGCGGTGGAAGTCCCGTACGGGATCCACCACGGCGAGCACGCGGTCGAGCCGCTCGAACTCCAGCCGCGCGCCGAAGTGGCGCATCGGCGGGGAGTCGTTCCAGATGTCCGCGAGAGACCGGAGGCTCTCCAGCGAGGAGTAGGCCGGCGAGAAGGCCTCCTCGCGGTCGGTCATCGGAACATGATACGGCGCACGAGCGGGATCGGGAGCGCGCCCTCGGACACGAAGGCGTCGTGGAACTGCTTGAGCGTCGCGCCCTTCTTCTCCTGATACTCCCGGGCGAGCTCCAGGATCTCGATCTTGCCCAGCGTGTAGTAGAGGTACGTCGGGTTGTACGCGCCGCGGCGGGACTCCTCGTAGCCGACCGACGGCTCCTGGAAGCAGCGGTCGACGAAGACCTTGCCCCCGTCCTCGACGCTCATCCCCTGCGTGTGGAGCTTGATGCCGACGACGTAACGGCAGTCGCGCAGGAGCGCCTCCTGGAGCTGCGCGAGCTTGTAGCGCGGATCGTCGCCGTGGAAGCCCTGATCGATCATCATCTGCTCGGCGTAGTGGGCCCACCCCTCGGCGTTGGTGCCACAGGCCACGAGCTTGCGGGTCTTGGTCTTGAATTTGGGCGCCCAGAGGAACTGCAGATAGTGGCCCGGCCAGGCCTCGTGGACGTTGATGTCGGAAGCGACGTAGGGGTTGAAGAGCTTCAGGTGCTCCTCCTTCGCCTTCGCCGACCACTCCTTCTCCACGGGCGTGACGTAGTAGAAGGCCTCGGTGGCCTTGGTCTCGTAGGGTCCCGGGGTGTCCATCGAGGCGTAGCCGCCGGAGCGCGCGTAGGGCGGCGTCTCCTGGATCTTCGGGCGGACCTCCGAAGGAATCGTCACGAGGTCCTTCTCGACCAGGTAGCGGCGCGCGTCCTCGACGGACTCGGCGACCGAGGAGACCAGTTCGTCCGCCGACGGGTGATTGGCCGAGAGCGACTGGTGCACCTGGGACGGCGTCTTCGTCGGGTCGATCGCCTTGGCGGTCGCGACGAAGGCCGCGTGGTCCTTCTCGAGCTGCGCCTCCCCCTTGGCGAGCAGCTCCGCCAGCGGCATGTCGACCATCTCCTCGTGCTTGAGCTTCGCCGCGAAGTTCTCGGCCCCGATCGCGTAGGCGCCCTTCGAGCGCGGCTTCAGATCCTTCTCCAGCCAGAGGGCGAAGTCCTTGGTGGCCTGGATCACCTTGCCGTTGGCCTCCGCGAAGGACGCGGCGAGCGCGGCGTCGGATCCCGCGGCGCCCTTGGCCCACTCCGCGACGCTCCCCTCGAAGAATCCCGCGGAGCCGCGCGCGAGCCGGATCGCGATGTCCGTGAACTCCTTCGGCGGGTTCTGCACGTTGGCGCGGCAGGCGTCGTAGATCGCGGGGATCTTCTGCATCCGCGCGACCATGGAGCGCAGCCGCTCCGGGGCCGGAGCGAAGTCCCGCTTCATCAGAATATCGACCGCGCCTCCGGGCAGGTACGCGTAGAACATCGGGTTGGTGTTGTAGACGCGGATGACCTCGAGATCCAGCAGCTCGCCGCGGATCTGGCCGTCGAGGGCGTCGGCGTCGATCGCCTCGTCGAAGGTGAGCTTGCCGCGGTCGATGGCGGCGAGCCGGGCGAGCAGGGCCTTCAGCTCCACCGCGCGGGCGTCGATCCGAGCCTGCGAGCGGTCCTCGATCTGCCCGTCGTACTCGTGAAAGCCGGAGGCGACGGCACCGGTCGGCCCGTACGCGAACTGCGCGGCGAAGTAGTCATCGACGAACTTGGTGAACTCGGCGTTCGCGGCGGGAGCGGCGGCGGCGGGCGCCGGCGCTTCCGACTTCTTCGCGCAGGAGAGAACGAGCAGGGCGGTCGAAACGAGGATCCAGGCGGTATTCTTCATGGGCGCGAAGGCTAGCATGCGGCGTCGGCCGTCATGGATCCTCCGGGACGAACGGGGCGTGTCCGGTTACCGCAGGCCTTCGACCAGAAAGAGGTCGGAGAGAACGCGAAAGTACGTGTAGGAGTAGCGCGACCCGTCCGGTGTCATCACGATGTTGCCGATGCCTTGGAGACCCGCCGGGTCCCGGGGCACGAGGACCCGCGCCGGCGTGCCTCGGCCGGTCGCGACGTCCACCCGGTCCAGCGCGACGGGATCGCTGCCCGCGCGCCGGACCCAGACGGCGCTTCCATCCGCCGTCCACGCGAGCGGGATGTCGAATGCCTTCAAGCCCGGCAACTCCCGCGGCGGCGAACCATCCAGCGGGTAGAGCACGACTTTGCCGTCGGGTCCGGCCGTGCAGACATGGCGGCCGTCGGGCGGAACGGGGAGCAGGAAGGCGATTCCTGGCGGCGTGACGGGCCGCGGCCTGCCGCCCTTGAGGTCCTGGACGTAGATCCGCCGCGCCGCTTCGCCGCGGGCGTTGGCCGAGATCAGCACGCCGTCCCCGTGCGGCAGGAATCGCGCCCAGTGATGCCGCTCGACGTCTCCATTGGGCAGAGCGCGCGCGTCGCCGGGCCCCGTCGGCAGCACCCGCAGCTCCGTCGTTCGGCCCGGGAGGATCGACAGAACCCATCGCCCGTCGGGAGAGATCGCCGTGCCCTGTCCGTTACCGAGGCGGACCGCCGGCGACCCGTCCGTCCGGCGGAGGAAGACCCCGTACGAGCGGCCGCCGGCCTGCCCGGACTCCGTCAGGAGAACCGCGGAGCCGTCGGCGGTCATGTCGCAGATCGAGGTGGAGTCCAGCCAGGAGATGTCCCGCTCCGAATCCCCGCCCGGCACCGAGACCATCACGACACCGCGCACGGTTTCCCGCGAGAGCAGGACGCGGCCGTCCGCCGCCGCGTCGCGGATCGACACGCGCCCTGGCGACGCCAGGATCGTCCGCTCCTTGCCGGCGAGTGTCACGGCACGCAGCGCCGCGTTGACCCCTTCGCGGGACGCGCTGAACCAGACTTCCTTCCCGTCCGGGGACCAGGCGAGGCCCTGCGCGCTGGAGTACTCCTCGGTCAGCGTTCGCCGGCGGCCCTCCCGGTCGACGAGCGCGACCAGGCCGCGATCGTCGCCGTAGATGGAGTGCTCGATGTACGCCACACGCGCGCCGTCCCGGGACACGCGCGGGTGGCTCATCCAGCCGCCGCTTTCGGCGAGCACCGTCCCGATCGGGTACTCGAGACGGTGCCGCCCTTGCACCGAGCGCACGACCGCCAGCGCGTCGACCGGACCCCAGTCGGCGTCGAGCACATTTTCCGCGATCTCGCGCGGGGCACCTCCCGCCAGCGCCACGCGCGCGAGTGTCCCCGCCTGCATCCACCCGAACAGAAAGCGGCGGTCGAGGCTGATCGCGAGCTCCTCGGTCTGGGAGACGGAGAGCAGGTCCGCCGCAGGCAGCGGCAGCAGCGTGGCCTCGGGGCTCGAGAGGCGCGCAGTGAAGAGTCGATAGGGGTCGCCGTCCCACGCGGCGCCGTAGACGACCGTCTCGCCCCCGGCGAAGCGCGCCGTCGAGATGATTCCGCGCCGGAAAGTCAGCTGGTGGAGGGAGAGCTCCGCGGGAGCGCCACGTCGCCCAAGCCAGTAGGACGCTGCCAGGAGGCCGGCCAGCAGCAGCACCGCCGCCGCGGCCGCGATGCCCCTACGCGGCCGACGTGTCGACGCGAGTCCCGAAACCGCGCGCTGGCTCGTCGATGCCGCCGAGCTCTCGCCGGAGTCGGTCGCCATGGACTCCAGGGCGAAGGCGAGGTCGCTCGCCGAATGGAACCGCTCCTCGGGATTCTTCTCGAGGCATCGCCGCAGGACACGGTCCATGCCGGGAGTGAAGGAAACGCTCGCGCCGGCCAGACGCTCCGGCTCCTCCTTGAGAATCGCATTCATCGTTTCGATGCCCGACTCGCGGCGGAAGGCGCGCTGTCCCGTCAGGACCTCGTAGAGGATTGCGCCGAAGGAGAAGATGTCCGTGCGATGGTCGACGCTCTTGCCGCGAACCTGTTCCGGGGACATGTAGCCGGCGGTCCCGATCACCAATCCGGACTCGGTGCGCAGCGGCGTGGTCGGCGCCTCGGTGTCTTCGCGACCCATGCTCGGCACGCGGGTCAGGCGGGCCAACCCGAAGTCCAGGATCTTCACGCGCCCGTCCCGCGTCACGAAGATGTTCTCCGGCTTCAGGTCGCGATGAATGATGCCCTTCTCGTGCGCGGCGGCGAGGCCTCGCGCGATCTGGACGGCGACCTCCAGCGCCTTGCGGGGCGCGAGCGGGCTCACGGCGAGCCGTTCGCGCAGAGTCTCGCCCTCGAGCAGCTCCGAGACGACGTAGGGCTGATCGCCGTGGAAACCCACGTCGAACACGGCCAGCACGTTGGGGTGGGAGAGTGCCGAGGCGGCCCGCCCTTCCTGCTCGAAGCGACGCAGCCTGTCGGCGTCGGAGGCGAAGTCGGGGGGCAGGATCTTCAGGGCGACATCCCTGTGGAGGCGTCCGTCGTGCGCCCGGTACACCTCTCCCATGCCTCCCGCCCCCAGCGGGGCGAGGATCTCGTAGGGCCCGATACGGGTTCCTGCCTCCAGGGTCATGATGAGGTGCGGCCGGGCGGCATCTTAGTCCTTCGGTCCCGGATGCTCGTCCTCCGCGAAGGAGTCCTCGCGAACACCTCGGCAATTCCTCGGCGCTCCCTCGGGACCCCGAGGCCTGGAATGTCGTAGCAACGTGAGGGATCGCCGGCACGACGCCGGCCCCCGGAGGAGGCAGACCGTGGCCCGATTCACGCTGAACGTCAACGGAACCGCGCGTCCCGTGGAGGCCGAGCCCGACACCCCGCTGCTCTGGGTGCTGCGAGACGGCCTCGCGCTGACCGGAACGAAGTACGGCTGCGGCGTCGGGCTGTGCGGCGCCTGCACGGTCCACCTGGACGGCGCCGCGATCCGATCCTGCGTGACGCCGATCTCCTCGATCGGGGCCTCCCGCGTCACGACGATCGAGGGCCTCGGCGCGAAGGGCCTGCATCCCTGCCAGCGTGCCTGGATCGAGGAGGACGTCGCCCAGTGCGGCTACTGCCAGCCGGGCCAGATCATGACCGCCGCGTCCCTGCTCGCCTACCGGCCCAGGCCCACCGACGCGGAGATCGACGACGCGATGTCGGGGAACCTCTGCCGCTGCGGCACCTACGCGCGGATCCGAAAGGCGATCCACCGCGCCGCGGCCGCCGGGACCGCCTCGCGCAACGGGGCCGGCCGGTGAGCGCCCCGGCCATCGACCGCCGCAGCTTCCTCCAGGCGGGCGCCGCCGCGGCCGGCGGCCTGCTCGTGTCGGTCTGGTGGCGGCCTGCCGTCGTGGGGGCGGCGGAGCAAGCGGGCACGTCCGCGGCGCTGACGGCGTTCGTCGAGATCGCGCCCGACGGAACGGTCACGATCACGGCGCCGCGCCCCGAGACCGGCCAGGGCGTCAAGACGTCGATGGCGATGCTCGTCGCCGAGGAGCTGGACGCCGACTGGGCGCGCGTGCGGGTGAAGGACGCCGAGATCCTCGACGAGGGCCGCTACCTCGACCAGTTCACCGGGGGCTCCACGTCGGTTTCCGAGTCGTTCCTGCCGCTGCGGCGGGCGGGAGCCGCGGCGCGCGCGCTGCTGGTCGGGGCGGCCGCCGAGAGCTGGGGCGTCGAGCCCGCCTCCTGCGAGACCGAGCCGGGCGTGGTCCTGCATCGCGCGAGCGGACGCCGCGCGGAATACGGGACGCTCGCGGCACGTGCCGTCGGCAAGACGCCGCCGGAGTCGGCGCCGCTGAAGGACCCCGCGCGTTTCCGGATCATCGGCAAGGAGACGCGCTCCGTCGACCATCGCGAGGTCGTCACGGGAGCGACGCGCTACGGCCTGGACGTGCGCGTTCCGGGCATGCGGGTCGCGGTCGTGGCGCGCTGTCCCGTGCTGGGCGGACGGCTGAAGAGCTTCGACGCCGCCCGCGCGGCGGCGGTGCCGGGCGTGCGCGCGGTCGTGCCGCTCGAGCCGGCGGCCGCGACGCTTCCGTCGGGCCGGCCGCTGACGACGGGCGCCGGCGTGGCCGTCATCGCCGACTCGACGTGGGCGGCACTGGCCGGCCGCAGCCGGCTGACGGTCGAGTGGGAGGAGGGCGCCGGCGTCTCCGAGAGCACGCCCGCGCTCTCCCGCCAGCTCGCGGCCCTGGTCGGCGAGCCTTCCAAGGTCTCGCTGCGCAGCGACGGCGACTTCGAGGCCGCCTTCTCGGGCGCGAGCCTGCGGCACGAGTCGGTCTACGAGATCCCCTTCGTGGCGGCCTCGCCGATGGAGCCCTGCAACGCGACGGCCTCGGTGTCGGGGGGCAAGTGCGAGCTGTGGGCGCCGACGCAGGCTCCGGGCAACGCGCGCGCGTTCGCGGGCGCCGCGCTGGGCCTGCCGCGCGATGCGTGGGCGTCGTCGGTGACCGTGCACCCGCTGCGCCCCGGCGGCGGCTTCGGACGGCGGCTGGATCAGGACTACGCCGCGGAGGCCGCGGCCGTCGCGAAGGCGGCCGGAGTTCCGGTGCAGCTGCTCTGGACGCGGGAGGACGAGCTGCGGCACGGTCTCTATCGCACGACGAGCGCCCACCGCCTCCGCGCGGGCCTCGACGCCCAGGGCAAGCCGGTCGCCTGGGAGCATCGGGTCGCGAGCCCTTCCCGCTACCGCTACCAGAAGAGCTCGTCGCCGGCGCAGTCCTCGGAGGTCACGGCGGACGACTTCCCCGCGGGCCGTGTCGCGAACTTCCGCGTGGGCTGGTCCGAGGCGGAGAGCCTCGTGCCGCGCGGCTACTTCCGCTCGATGGTGCCGGGCATGAGCCTGTTTCCGATCGAGAGCTTCCTCGACGAGCTCGCGCACGCCGCCCGGAAGGACCCCGTCGCGTTTCGCCTCGCGCTCGCCGGCGACGCCGCGAAGCTCCCCTACAAGGGCCACGGCACCGAGACCCTCGAGACCGCTCGCCTGCGCAAGGTCCTGGAGACCGCCGCGGACCGGGCCCGATGGGGCGGCAAGCTCCCCGCCGGCCGCCATCGCGGCGTCGCGTTCGGGCTCGTCTTCGGGGCCTACGTCGCGGAGGTCGTCGAGCTTTCGGTCGCGAAGGGAGACATCCGCGTCCACAAGGTCGTCGCGGCGGTCGACTGCGGCCTCGTCGTCAACCCGGCCGGAGCGGTCAAGCAGATCGAGAGCGGCGTCATGGACGGGCTCGCGCTCGCCCTGCGCCTGGCGATCACCTTCGAGAAGGGGCGCGTGGTTCAGGAGAACTTCGGGGACTACGCCTTCCTGCGCATGCGCGAGGCCCCGGCGATCGAGGTCCACCTGATCGACAGCGGCGAGCCTCCGGTCGGCCTCGGCGAGATGGGCGTGCCCCCCGCGTCGCCGGCCGTCGCCAACGCGGTCTTCGCCGCGACCGGGACGCGGCTGCGACGGCTTCCGATGCGCCTGCCGGAGGCGGGGTGAGCGCGGACCGCGCGGCGGAACTGAGCCGCCGGCGCTTCCTGATCACGACCGCCGCGGGCGGGACCGGCCTCGTGCTGGGCCTCACCCTTCCGCTGCCCGCACGGCAATCCGAAGCCGCGGCGGCGGCGGCCGCGCCGTTCTCGCCGAGCCCGTTTTTGCGGATCGCGCCGGACGGCAAGGTCACGATCTGGGTCTCGCGCACCGAGATGGGGCAGGGCGTGCGGACCGCGCTCCCGATGCTCCTCGCCGAGGAGCTGGAGTGCCGCTGGGACGAAGTCGAGATCCGCACGGCCGACGCCGCGCCCGAAGAGGTCTACGGCAGCCAGCTCACCGGCGGTAGCCGCAGCATCCGCAACCTCTACGACCCGCTGCGCACCGCCGGCGCCGCGGCGCGGGAAATGCTCCTCGCCGCGGCCGCCGCGCGCTGGGGCGTTCCCGCGGCGGAGTGCGAGGCCCGCGACGGCGCGATCCAACACGCGGGCAGCGCGCGCCGCGCCTCGTTC
>DATBIJ010000085.1:0-3168 GCA_036557025.1 Thermoanaerobaculia bacterium
TGCCCAGCAGCGCGTCCTTGTCGAGCGGCGCGAGACTTCGCAGATCCAGCACCGCCGTGTCGATGCCCTCACCGGCCAGCGTCTCCGCCGCCCGCAGGCAGTGATGCACGTAGGCGCCGTAGGAGATCATCGCGAGATCGGACCCCTGGCGCCGAAGCGCGGCCTTGCCGATCGGCGCCGGCGGCGGGGGCTCCTTGGCCAGGACCTGCTTCACGCGCGGATCGCGATACAAGGCGATGTGTTCGTAATACAGCACGGGATCGGGATCGGCCACGGCGGCGGCCATCAGCGCCCGCGCGTCCTCGGGCGTCGAGGGGACGACGATCTTCAGCCCGGGCGTCCGGTAGAACCAGGGCTCGGTGTTCTGACTGTGATACGGACCCGCGTGCCGAAGCCCGCCCCACGGCATCCGCAGGACCATGGGGACCGAGCCGCCCCAGCGGTAGCGAATCTTCGCGGCGTTGTTGACGAGCTGGTTGAAGCCCGTCGCGACGAAGTCGTTGAACTGCATCTCGCCGATCGGGCGCTGTCCGGCCAGCGCGGCGCCCACGCACACGCCCAGCACCGCGCCTTCGGCGAGCGGCGAGTTCAAGATCCGATCTCCGAACTCCGGCAGCAGCGGTCGCAAGAGCAGAAACGCGTTGCCGTAGCGCCCGCCGACGTCCTCGCCGTAGACGAACGCGCGCGGGTCGCGGCGCAGCGCGTCGCCGACGCCGAGCATGACGGCCTCGAGAAATGTCCGGCCCTTCGGGTCGAACGGGAGCGCGGAGCTGAGCGGCGGCGGGTTGGGCAGGGGATGCCGGCGGTGCGAGGGCTCGAGCGGCTCGACCCGACGCCGCGGGGCCTCGCCCGCGAGGACTCCGACGCCGGCGCCCGGGGGCTGCGGCCAGGGCGCGTCGACGACCCGCCGCGCCTCCTCCTCCACGAGCGCCGCGGTCTCCTCCTTCACGCGATCGAGCTCGCCCGCGCGCAGGATTCCCTCCTCCTCCAGCCGCGCCGCGTACGTCGCGATGGGATCGCGCTTCGCCCAGAAGTCCCAGAGCGTCTTCTCGGCGTAGCCGGAATCCGTCCGCACGGGATAGTCCCAGGAGATCGGCGGCTCCTTGCCCAGATACAACATGTCGTCGTGGTGCGCGTGCCCGCACATGCGCATCGCGACGAGCTCCAGGAGCGTCGGGCCGCGGCCTGCGCGTGCCCGCTCGGCGGCCCAGGCGAACGCCGCGGCGATCGCGTCGGGGTCAGTCCCATCGAGCGTGACGCCGGGGATTCCGTAGCCGGACGCCTTCTCCGCGAAGACCCGGGCCGCGGAGTTGTCCGCGACGGGCGTCGAGAGCGCGGTCTGGTTGTTCTGGACGCAGAAGACCGCGGGCAGCTTGCGCGCGGCGCAGAGGTTGATCGCCTCGTGCCATTCCCCGAGCGAGGTGCCGCCTTCGCCGATCAGCGCGACCGCGACGCGGCCCGAGCCTTCCCGGGCGAAGGCGAGGGAGAGGCCCGCGATCGTCAGCGACGAGATCGCGAGCGGCGCGGCCGGAGGAAGGATGCCGTGCTCGAAGTCGCCGTGGTGGAGATCCTTGCCCTCCATCGGGGGGCCGGCCTTTCCCATCTGCGCCGAGAGCGTGCGCCGCACGGTTTCGGGCTCGGGGCGCATCGCGAGCGACGCCCCGAGGTCGCGGATCAGCGGCGCGAGGACATCTCCCCTCCAGGAGCCGTCCGGCGCCCGATAGGCCTCCCCGCGGCGCAGGCGGATCGCCGCCGCGTAGATCGCTTCCTGGCCCAGGGAGCGAAAGCCCTTCCCCTGGAACGCCGTCGTTCCGTACTTCACCTCGGTGCCGAGGAAGAACGCCTTCAGGCGGTTGTCGGTGGCTCGCGTGAGCACCATCCCGCGCAGGATCTCCCGGCGCTCCTCCCGCGTCAGCGACGCGGCGATCGCTTCCCGGCGGAGGAACCCGTCGCACGCGTCGAGCAGCTGCGTGCGCGCCTGATCGAGCCGCACATCGACCGTGACGCCCGGCGTCGTCTCGGGCAGATCCGACGGGGGAGGGCCGGAGAGCAGGCGCGCGAGCTCGCCGGCGAAGGGACCGCGGAGGGCATCGATCCGCCGCGTCTCCCGTCCGGGATCCGAGGGGCAGACTTTCTCGAACGCCGCGAGGCACACGCCCAGCGCGAAGGGATGGCTCTCGGCGACGAACGCGGCGAAACGCGCGGCCAGAGAGGCGCCGCGCGTCACCGGCGTGGAAGGCGGCGTTGTCCGGATCGCCATCGAGGCGCGATGCTAGCAGGGGGCGATAGCATCTCTGCTGCCCGGAGGTTCGTGATGCCCGATTCCGAGCGGGTCCGTCGGGATCTCGTTCGACTGCTTCAGATGGCCTATTCGGGGGAGAAGGCAGCGGCGCTCGCCTACCAGGGCCATGCGCGCTCTCTGTCCGATCCCGCCCAGAAGAAGGCCGTGCTCGAGATCGAGCAAGACGAATGGGTCCACCGGCGGATGGTGGGCGCGTTGCTCGCGAAACTCTCGGCGGGCCCGAGCCGTGTGCGCGAGATTCGCGCGGCGATCGTGGGCCACACCCTGTCGTTTCTCTGCGCCTGGAGCGGTTGGTTTCTTCCGATGTTCTTCGCGGGAAAGCTGGAGACGAAGAACGTGCGGGAGTACGATCGGGCCGCGGACTGGGCCCGGCAGATCGGCTTGGCCGACTTCCTGCCCGATCTCGCCGAGATGGCACAGGTCGAGGTCCGCCACGAGAAGTTCTTTCTGGAGATCGTGGGCCGCAAGGTCCCCGCAAGGATGACTCGATGAAACGCACCGCCCGCCTCGTTCTCGCCGCCGCCCTCGCTCTGTCGGCGGCTCCGGTCCGAGGAGACGATCCGCAGCCTCCGGCCTTCCGCCTTCCGGGCACCGCCTCGCCGGTGTCTTACGACGTGGACCTGACGATCGATCCCGGACAGACCCGGCTGCTCGGCAAGGCCGGCATCGAGGTTCGCCTCGCGGAGGCCACGCGGGTCCTCTGGCTGAATGCGCGCGAGATGGAGATCGATGAGGCCGCCGCGACGTTTGCCGGGGCCCCGGTCGGTGTGCGGGCGATCGCCGGGGGCGCGGAGTTCGTCGGCCTGGCCTTCGAGCGGGAGATCGGCCCCGGCGCGCTCGCGCTGCGGCTCACGTACCGGGCCGCG
>DATBIJ010000086.1:0-15272 GCA_036557025.1 Thermoanaerobaculia bacterium
CGGGATACGGGCGTGGACGAGGAAGACACCGACCTCGGGGAAGAGGACGAACACGACGAGGAAGAAGACGACGACGACGAGGACGATGACGACGACGAGGCGGACGAGGAGAAGTAGTCCGCCGCCGTCATGACCGAGCGCCCCCGTCGTTCCGCAGCCGCCGACCCCGCCGGTCCGGCTCGCCTTCAGAAGATCCTTTCCGAGGCGGGATACGCCTCGCGCCGCGAGGCCGAGGGGTGGATTCGTGACGGGCGCGTCACCGTGAACGGCCGCGTCGCCGTGCTGGGCGAGCGCGCCGATCCCGCCACCGACGCGATCAAGGTCGACGGCAAGCGCATCAAACCTCCGGCGGCGCGGCGGCGCTACGTCCTGCTGAACAAGCCTCGCGGATTCGTCACGACCGTCTCCGATCCGCAGGGGCGCGACACGGTCCTGCATCTGCTGCCCGAATCGCTGCGGCGGGGCGTGCGCCCGGTGGGTCGGCTCGACGTCCAGACCGAAGGATTGCTGCTCCTGACCGATGACGGCGAGCTCGCGCGGAAGGTCGCGCACCCCTCGGGGGGATACGAGAAGGAATACCGCGTGAAGGTGTCGGGGGTCCCGGCGGAGAAGGACCTCGATCGGCTGCGACACGGCATCTATCTGGACGGCGAGCGGACCCGGCCCTGCGAGATCGAACGGATCTCCACGACGGGCGGCCGCGACAAAGGCAATACATGGCTGCGGGTGACGCTCCGGGAGGGGCGGTCGCGTCAGATTCGGCGAATGTTCGAGACCTCCGGCCACCTCGTCTCGAAGCTCCGCCGGGTCGCCATCGGGCCGCTGCGGGACCGGGGCCTGCCCCCGGGCTCCTGGCGCTGGCTGGAGAGCTGGGAGGTCGAGGCCCTGCGCGCGGCCCCGAAAACCGCCGCCGCCCCCACATCGAAGAATCGGTCTCCGGCGCGGCGGCGGGATTGAAGCCCCTGATCGTCGCCATCGACGGGCCCGCGGGGGCGGGCAAGTCCACGGTGGCCCGCGCCCTCGCGGCGAGGCTCGGGGTCGCCTACATCGACACGGGCGCGATGTACCGCGCCGTCGGTCTGGCGGCGAAGGAGCACGGCATGGGGCTGCCCCTGGAAGATCCGCAGGCCGTGGCGGAGCTCGCGGCACAGTCGACGATCGCGCTGGAGCCGGGACCCGACGGGACCCGGGTCTCGCTGGACGGACGCGACGTGTCCGATGCGATCCGGCAGCCGGAGATCTCGCTCTACGCCTCGGCGGTTTCGGCGATACCCGGCGTCCGGCGCTCGCTGGTGGCCCAGCAGCAGCGCCTGGGACGCGGGAGCGGGGGAGTCCTGGAGGGCCGCGACATCGGGACCCGGGTGTTCCCGGAGACCCCCCACAAGTTCTTCCTGACCGCCAACCCCCGGATCCGGGCCGAGCGCCGGACCCGCGAGTTGGCGCAGCGCGGGACCCCCCGGCCGTTCGAGGAGGTCCTGGCGGAGATCGAGAAGCGGGACAAAGACGACAGTACGCGCGCCGAGTCGCCCCTGACGCTCGATTCCAGCTATACCGTCGTGGATACCTCCGATCGGAGCATCGAAGAGGTCCTCTCCGAGCTCGAACGGCGGGTCCGCGGGATTTGACTCCCTTCCAGCCCCCCAGTTAGAGTATGAGCTTGTCTTTCAAATACTTATGAGAGGGGAATCCCTTTCCCATGAAGGGTGAGAACAGTAAAGGAGCCAGGGCCGCTGAGCCCGCAGACATGGAACAGGAGATGACCGCCCAGGAATACGAGACCCTCCTCGCCCAGTACGAGGACAGCTTCAAGAATCTCCAGGAGGGCCAGATCATCCGGGGACGGATCCTGACCATCACTCCCTCCGAAGTCATCGTCGACATCGGCTACAAGTCGGAGGGGATCATCCCCATCTCCGAATTCACCGACTACTCCGGCCAGGTCACGGTCCACGAAGGAGATGCGGTCGACGTGCTGCTCGAGCGGACCGAGGACCAGAACGGCTACGTCGTCCTCTCCAAGGACAAAGCCGAGAAGATGAAGGTCTGGGACGAGGTCGAAAAGGCCTACCGTTCCGGCTCCTCCGTCAAGGGGCGGGTCATCGACCGCATCAAGGGCGGCCTCGCCGTCGACATCGGCGTCAAGGCGTTCCTTCCGGGCTCCCTCGTCGACGTCAAGCCGGTCAAGAACCTCGAGTCGCTGCGGGGCAAGGAGTTCGAGTTCAAGGTGATCTCCGTCGACAAGAAGCGCGGCAACATCGTGCTCTCCCGCAAGGCGGTCGTGGAGGTCGAGCAGGAGGCGCGCAAGAAGGAGACGCTCCAGCTCCTCGAGGAGGGGCGCGTCCTGCGGGGCGTGGTGAAGAATCTGACCGACTACGGGGCGTTCGTCGACCTCGGCGGCCTGGACGGCCTCCTGCACGTCACCGACATGTCGTGGGGCCGCGTCAACCATCCCTCGGACATCGTCAAGGTCGGCGACGAGATCGACGTGGTCGTGCTGAAGTTCGACCGCGAGACCGAGCGGGTCTCGCTCGGCACCAAGCAGCTCACCGACGATCCCTGGAACCACGTGCCGGAGCGCTACCCCGTGGGATCGCGCGTCAACGGCCGCATCACCAACGTGACCGACTACGGCGCCTTCGTGGAGCTCGAGGAAGGCGTCGAGGGCCTCGTGCACGTCTCGGAGATGTCCTGGTCCAAGAAGATCAAGAGCCCCTCGAAGGTCGTCTCCCCGGGCGACACCGTCGAGGCGGTCATCACGGACGTCAACCCGGAAGCGCGCCGCATCTCGCTCTCGCTCAAGGAGACGCTGCCCGATCCCTGGGAGAGCGTCGTGCAGAAGTACGCCGTCGGGAGCCGGGTCTCCGGCAAGGTCCGCAACCTCACGGACTTCGGCGCTTTCGTCGAGATCGAAGAGGGCGTCGACGGGCTCGTGCACGTCTCGGACATGTCGTGGACGCGCCGGGTCAAGCATCCTTCCGAGATCGTCAAGAAGGGGGATGACGTCGAGGCCGTGATCACGGCGATCGACCCCGAGAACCGCCGCGTGTCGCTCTCGATCAAGGAGTTCCAGCCCAACGACTGGGAGACCTTCAAGCAGCGCCACCAGGTCGGCGACGTCGTCGAGGGCGTCGTGACCCGCGTCGCGGACTTCGGCGTGTTCGTGCAGATCGAGGGCCTGGTCGAGGGACTCATGCACGCCTCCGAGACGCCGATGCCGCGCGGCGCCCGCCCCCAGGACCACTACCAGGACGGACAGACGGTTCGCGCCAGGATCCTTCGAATCGAAGACTCGGAGATGAAGATCGGCCTTGCCGCCGTTTCCGCCGACGAGGCCGGCGCCGGCCCCGCCGCCGCGGAGACCGCGCCGGCCGCCGACGCGGCACCGGAGCCCGCCGCGGCGGCGCCGGTGGAGGCGCCCAAGAAGAAGCGGACCCGCAAGAAGGCGGAGCCGGAGGCTCCCTCGGAATAGGCCGCGTCGCGCGGCGAAGTCGTTGGGAGGCAGAGGGGCAGCAGCATGACCAAGGCCGAACTGATCGAGCGCGTCGCGGTGGCGACCGACGTCACCAAGAAGCAGGCCGAGGCGATCGTGGACACGGTCTTCGACGCCATCGTGCGCTCCCTCAAGGACGGGGAGAAGATCGAGCTGCGCGGCTTCGGCTCCTTCCGCCTTCGCGAGCGCGGCGCCCGCATGGGCCGCAACCCCAAGACCGGCGTCAAGGTCGCGGTCCCTGCCAAGAAGATCCCGTACTTCAAGCCGGGCAAGGAGCTCAAGGAGCTCATCAACCGCTGAGCCGGCGGGCCGCATGCCGGATGTCCTCTTCGCCCCCTGGCGCTACGAGTACCTCGTGTCGGAGAAGTCGAAGGGCTGTGTCTTCTGCGAGGCCGCCTCGGATCCCGATTCCGCGGGGTCCTTGGTCGTGTTTCGCGGGCAGCGGGTCTTCGCCCTGCTCAACCGCTTCCCCTACACGAACGGGCACGTGATGGTGGCGCCGCTCGCGCACGAGGCCTGGCTCTCGGACTCGAGCCGGGAGACCCAGGAAGAGCTGATCGCGCTGATCGCCCGGACAGAGGAGATCCTCGTGGAGACCTACAAGACCGACGGACTGAACGTCGGCATCAATTTCGGCTCTGCGGCGGGCGCCGGGGTGGCGAGCCACTACCACGTCCACGTCGTGCCGCGCTGGCACGGAGACACGAACTTCATGAGCGTCGCCGGAAACACCCGGGTCGTTCCGGAGAAGCTCCAGGACACCCGCGACCGCCTCCGCCCGATCTTCGCGGAACGTGCCCGATGACGGGGCGCCACCCGATCGCCGCGGTCGTTCTCGCCTGGATCTTCCCGGGGCTGGGGCACTGGTACCTGGGGCGTCGGCGCCTCGCGGTCGCCTTCGCCGCGATCGTCACCGCGATGTTCGTGTTGGGGCTCTCCTTCCACGGACGCCTGTGGCTGCCCGTCGCGGGCCAGCCCATGAGCTACGTCTGGAGCTTCGCGGACTTCGGCGCCGGCGCGCTGCAGCTCGCGGGGCGCGCCCTCGTCGATCGCCCGGAGGGGGATCTGCTCGCGGTCACCCACGAGTACGGCACGGTCTACCTGGCGACGGCGGGCCTGATGAACCTGCTGTTGATGCTGGAGGTCTGGGACATCGCGACGGGCCGCAAGAGCAAGGAGAAGGAGCCGGCATGATCGCGCTGGTGCCGGCGGACCACTTCCTCATCATGACCATCTACGCCCTGCTGGTGTCGGGCTTCTTTGCCCTGCTCTGGCGAGAGGGGAAGCGAGAGCGATGGAAGCTGTTCGGGATCCTGCTGGCGTCGCTGGTTCTCGGCGGCCTGGCGGTGGCCTGGCTGATGTACCCCTTCCCGAGGTAGCGGCGGTCGGAGTCACCGGACGACTCCGATGAACCTCCTCATCTCGGCGGGAGAGGCGTCGGGGGATCTCCACGGGGCGCGCCTGCTCACGGCCCTGCGGCGGCTGCGGCCCGGCGTCTCGGCGTTCGGCATGGGCGGCGCGCGGCTGCAGGCCGCCGGTCTCGAGCGCGTGGTGGCCTCCGAGTCGCTCGGCGTCATGGGAATCTTCGAGGTCTTCGAAAAAATGCCCGCGCTGATACGGGCGCTCTCACGGCTCACCGCCGAGGCGCTCCGGCGCCGTCCCGATGCGGCGGTTCTGATCGACTTCCCCGACTTCCACGGGCTGCTGGCGCGCCGCCTGCGGCGAAAGGGGATCCCGCTGATCTATTACGTCAGCCCGCAGGTTTGGGCGTGGCGGAAGGGACGCGCGCGCAAGATCGCGGCGCGCGCGAGGCGGATCGTGACCTTCTTCGAGTTCGAGGCCCGGCTCTATCAGGGCCTCGGGGGCGACGCGGTGTGGGCCGGTCACCCGCTCGTCGACGACGTCGCCGAAGGGCTGCGCCACCCGGCGCCGCTGCCCGCCAAGACCCGCCGGCGTCTCGTGCTGCTGCCCGGCAGCCGCACCGCGGAGCTCTCGCACCACTGGGCGCCGATGTCGGCCGCCGCCGTGCGCCTCGCCGGGCGCCACGAACTCGAGCTCTTCGCCGTGCGGCCGCCCGGCCTCCCCGAGAGCCTCTATCCGGGTGCCGCCGAGAATGGGATCCGCCTGATTTCCCAGGGGATGCACACGCTGCTCGCCTCCGCGGACCTCGCGCTCGTGGCCTCCGGCACCGCGACCCTCGAAGCCGCGCTCTGCGGGACGCCGATGGTGGTCGTCTACCGCTCCTCGGAGGCGAGCTTTCGCATCGTCAAGGCGCTCGTGAGCGTGCGCTGGGCCTCGCTGGTGAACATCGTCGCCGACGAAGAGGTCGTGCCCGAGCTGCTCCAGAGAGACTTCACGGCCGAGCGCCTGGAGCTCGAGGCGGAGCGTCTGCTCTCCTCGGCGGAAACCGCGGCGCGAATGCGGGCGGCGCTGGCCCGCGTCGCCGCGGCGCTGGGCCCGCCGGGTGCCACCGAGCGCGCCGCCGAGGCCGTGCGGGAAGCGGTCGAGCGCCCCCGCGCGGCGGTTCGGAGCACGGCATGACCCCGGTGACCTCGAGCGGCTTCTTCCGGCGGCCGGGGACCGCGTCGGCAGGCCGCCCGCTCTCGCGCCTGCTCTCCTATTTCGGGCGCTATCGGGCGCGGGCGCTGTCCGCGCTGGCCGCCATGGCGGTCGTCTCGATCTCCACCGTGGTCCTGCTCTTCCTCCTCCAGAAGGTCGTCGACGACGTGCTCGGCACCGGCAGCGCGGCTTCGGTGGCCGGCTTCGGCGGTTCGAGCGAGGAGCACGGCGCCGCGCTGATCCGCTGGCTGGACGGGCTCTACCACGCCCTGCGCGTGCGCCTGTCGGCCCTGGGCCTGGAGACCCGCGTCGCGGTGCCGCTGCTGCTGCTCGTTGCGCTCGTGTCCAAGAACTTCTTCTCCTACATCTCGGAGTTCGGGCTCAACACGATCGGCCTCTCGATGGTTCGGGATCTGCGGCGCGACGCCTATCGCAGCCTGCTCGGACAGTCCTCGAGCTTCTACACGGAGAGCTCCACGGGAGACCTGATGAGCCGTCTGCTCTCGGACGTGGAGCTGATCCAGCAGGCCTTCGGGAACCGCCTCGCGGATCTGGTCCAGGGGGCGCTGACGCTGGGACTCGTCCTCTTCTACCTCTTCTCGCTGAACACGCGGCTGGCGCTCTTCGTGTTCGTGCTGGGGCCATTGCTCCTGCTGCCGATCATCGAGGTCGCCCGCCGCCTGCGCCGCACCGCCTTTTCCTCGCGGGAGAAGATGGGAGAGATGGGGTCGCTGCTGGGGGAGACCCTGCGCGGGCACCGCGTCATCAAGACCTACGCCATGGAAGACTTCGAGGCCGAGCGGTTCCGCCAGGCCAACGACCGCTACTACCGTCTCGCACGGCGCACGGTGAGGATCGAGGCCCTCAATTCCCCGATGATGGAGATCCTCTCCGGCACGTTCCTGGCCTTCCTCTTCATCTACGCGGCCGGCCTGATTCGGGAGCAGCGCCTCACCCCGGGCGGCGTCATCTCCTTCCTCGCGGCGTTGTTGATGGTCTACAAGCCGCTCAAGGACGTCACGCGGGTGAACCTGGCGATGCAGCTCGCGCTCTCCGCGGCCCAGCGCCTCTTCGAGATGATGGACCGGCCCGTCGAGATCCTCGAGAAGCCGGGGGGGCGCGAGCTGCCCCGCTTCGCGAGCGAGCTGCGCTATTCCGATGTGTCCTTCTCCTACGGCGAGCAGCGGGTGCTCGAGAACCTCAACCTGGTGATCCGCCGCGGGGAGACCCTGGCGATCGTCGGCCCGTCCGGAGCGGGCAAGACCACCCTCGTCAACCTGCTGCCGCGGCTCTACGACCCGGAGCGGGGGAGCGTCACCATCGACGGCATCGACGTGCGCGACGCGACGCTCTCGTCGCTGCGCCGTCAGATCGCCCTCGTGACGCAGGAGACCGTGCTCTTCGACGCCACCATCGCCGCCAACGTGGCGTACGGCCAGGCGCATCCCGACGACGACCGCGTGCGACGCGCCCTGCGTGCGGCATACGCCGAGGAGTTCGTCGACGCCCTCCCGGAAGGCCTGCAGGCCCGGGTCGGGGAGAACGCCGCCCGGCTCTCGGGTGGCCAGAGGCAACGGATCGCGATCGCCCGCGCGATCTACAAGGACGCCCCGATCCTGATCCTCGACGAGGCGACGTCGCAGCTCGACTCCGAGTCGGAGAGCCTCGTGTCGCGTGCTCTCACCAACCTCTTGCAGGGCCGCACGACCCTCGTGATCGCGCACCGCCTCTCGACCGTACGCCGCGCCGACCGGATCATCGTGCTCGACCGCGGCACGATCGTGGAAGAGGGGACGCACGCCGAGCTCTTGACTCGCACCGGCGTGTACCGCAGGCTCCACGACATGCAGTACTTCGCGGGAGAGGCGCCGGGGGAGGCGCGGATATGAGCCTGCGGAGCATGACGGGCTTCGGTCGGGCGGCGGGCCCGCTGCCGGGCGGCGCCGAGGCCGAGATCTCGGCTCGCAGCGTCAACCACCGCTTCCTCGACCTCCTCGTGAAGGCGCGGGAAGGGGAGACCGCGCTCGAAGCCGCGGTCCGCAAACCCTTCACCCGGGAGCTCTCCCGCGGGAAGGTGGAGGTGTCCCTTCGTCTTCGGCGCCCCGCCGCAGCCCGAGGGGCCGCGGTCACCCTCGACGAGGGCCTCCTCGCGGCGCTCGCCGGGAGCCTTCGCGAGGCCGGCCAGCGGCACGGCTTGGGCGGCACGCTCGAGCTGCGCGACCTGCTCGCGGTGCCGGGGCTGTTCTCCGTCGACAACGGTGGGTCCGAGTGGAGCGCCGAGGACGTGTCGGCCATCGAGGAGATCGCCACACGCGCGGCGCAGAGCCTCGTCTCGATGCGCGAGGTCGAGGGCCGTGGCCTCGCCCAGGAGCTCGCCGATCGGATCGCGCTGCTGCAGCGGCTCGCGGCCAACCTCGCCTCCCGCCGGGACGAGATCGTCTCGGCCGTGCACGCCACCCTCAAAGAGCGCCTCGCCGCGCTCTTTCCGGAGATCTCCTTCGACGCGGGCCGGCTGGCCCAGGAGGCCGCCCTCGCCGCCGATCGGGCGGACGTCGCCGAGGAGCTCGCGCGCCTGCAGGGACATCTTTCGCAGTTCGGGGAGCTGGTTGCGAATCCCCAGGGTCCCGTCGGCAAGAAGCTCGAGTTCCTGAGTCAGGAGATCCTGAGGGAGCTCAACACGCTCGGCTCCAAGGCGCGGGATCTCGCGCTCGTGCGGGAGGTCCTCGAGATGAAGTCCGAGACCGAGCGGCTTCGCGAGCAGGTCCAGAACGTCGAATGACGGCGCCGCGCGGGGACCTCTTCATCGTCTCGTCCCCCTCGGGCGGGGGGAAGACCACCCTGATCCGGCGCCTGCTGGCGAGTCCTCCGGGGGATCCCCTGCACTTCTCCGTCTCCCACACGACGCGGCCGATGCGGTCGGGGGAGCAGAACGGCCGCGAGTACTACTTCGTGACCCCCGCCGAGTTCCAGGCCATGGTCCAGCGCGACGACTTCCTGGAGCACAACGAGGTGCACGACAACATCTACGGAACCTCCAAGGCCGAGGTGCTCCCGCGCCTGTCCGCGGGCCAGGACGTCATCCTGGACATCGACGTGCAGGGGGCGCGGGACGTGCGGAAGGCCTACCCGGAGGCGGTGACGGTCTTCATCGTGCCATCCGGCCCCGAGGAGCTGGCCCGGCGCCTGCGGGGACGCGGCCTGGACAGCGAGGAATCGATTCAGAAGCGGCTGATCAACGCCGCCCGGGAAGTCCGGGAAGCCGAGGATTTTCAGTATGTTATCGTCAACGACGACCTGGAACGGGCGACTCTTGAGCTAGAATCGATCGTTCGGGCACGTCGCCTCGCGGCGGGCCGGCAATCGCCGCGCCTCGACCGTATCCGCAAGGAATTCCGATAAAGGGGTTGTGACGCAATGATTCAGAGAATCCCGGAGGGTGTGGACAGCAAGTTCCGGCTCGTGCTCCTGATCGCGCGCCGTGCGGAGCAGCTGATGCGGGGGGCGCGGCCCAAGCTCGACAGCGAGAGGGTCATGAAGGCGGCCCGCCTGGCCGCCCGCGAGTTCGACGAGAACGCCGTCCGCTGGGGCTACGGCAATGAGGGCGGCGTGCTGGAGACCGAGGGCGAAGAGATCGCCGTCGGCGAGGAAGAGGAGGAAGAGGCCCGCGTCTGAGCCTGGCTCGGCGCGACCTCCCAGGGAGCCGGGGAAACCCGGCTCTTCGTCCATGGAAGCCCAGAAACCCCTGATCGTCCTCGGCGTCTCGGGCGGCATCGCGGCCTACAAGTCCGCGGAGGTCGTTCGCCGGCTGATCGAGCGCGGCGCCGCGGTGCAGGTCGTCATGACCCGGGGCGCGCGGGAGTTCGTCGCGCCGCTGACCTTCGCCGTCCTCTCCGGTCGCGAGGTCTACACCGAGGTCTGGGGGGATCGCGACCATCCCGACCGCCCGACGGTCGACCACGTCGAGCTCGCCGACCGCGCGCGGCTGCTGCTGGTCGCCCCCGCGACGGCGCACACGATGGCGAAGTTCGCCCACGGCCTCGCGGACGACTTCCTCTCGACGTACTACCTGGCGCACCACGGTCCGGTCCTGCTCGCCCCCGCGATGGAGACCCGGATGTGGGAGAAGGCCGCCGTCGCGCGCAACCGCGAACGGCTCGCCGCGGACGGGGTGCGCTTCGTGGGTCCGGGCTCCGGGTTCCTCGCCTCCGGGCACTCCGGGATGGGCCGCATGAGCGAGCCCGCGGAGATCGTCGAGGAGGCCTGGGCCCTGGCGACCGGCGCGCGCCGCGACCTCGCGGGCATGTCGCTGCTGGTGACGGCGGGGCCGACGCGCGAGAGGATCGATCCGATCCGCTTCGTCTCGAACCGATCGAGCGGACGCATGGGCTATGCGCTCGCCGAGGCGGCGCGGGACCGCGGGGCGAAGGTCACGCTCCTGTCCGGAGCCACCAGCCTGCCGCGGCCTTCCGGAATCCGCGTTCGGGACTTCGAGTCCGCGGCGGATCTGATGCGGCTCCTGATCGAGGAGTTCCCGGGCTGCGACGCGCTGGCGATGGCCGCGGCCGTCGCCGACTTCGTTCCGGAGGAGAGCCGCGAACGCCTACACCGCGCCGAGGGCCCGCGGAGCCTGCGCCTGCAGCCCGGCGACGACCTGCTCGCGACGATCGCTCGCCTCAAGAAGGGACAGACCGTCGTCGCCTTCGCCGCCGAGACCGAGGACGTCGAGGCGAGGGCGGCGAAGAAGATGGAACAGAAGAACGCCGACCTGATCGTGGCCAACGACGTCGGCAAGCCCGGGATCGGCTTCGACTCGGCGGAGAACGAGATCACGATCCTGCACCGCGACGGCACCCGACGGCACGTGACCCGCCGCTCCAAGCGTGCCGCGGCCGACGCGGTCTGGGACGAGGTCCTCGCCGCGCGCACGCGCGCGGCCCTCCCGAAGATCTGACGCGGCGCGCGAGTTGCTAGACTCGCCGCGTGCCGGACTCCCGCGAAGACCTCCGCGCTGCGCTCGGGCTCTACAAGGACCTCGGCGTCACCGATCTCTTCGTGGACGCGCCGGCGGCACCGGCCGGGACCTCCTCCCCGTTCTCGCCCGGCTCGATGCCCGACCTGGAGAGCCTGCGGAAGTTCATGGCGGGCTGCACCCGCTGCAAGCTCGCGAAGACGCGGACCAACCTCGTGTTCGGGCAGGGAAATCCCCGGGCGAGCCTGATGTTCGTGGGCGAGGCTCCCGGCTACGACGAGGACCTCCAGGGGCTCGCCTTCGTCGGCAAGGCCGGACAGCTGCTGACGAAGATCATCGAGGCCATCGGCATGACCCGCGACGACGTCTACATCGCCAACGTGCTCAAGAGCCGCCCGCCCAACAACCGCAATCCCGAGAAGGACGAGGTCGCCGCCTGCATGCCGTTTCTCGAGGAGCAGATTCGCCTCATCGCGCCGAAAGTCATCGTGACGCTCGGGACATTCGCGACGCAGGCGGTCCTCGGGACCGACGAGCCGATCGGGCGGCTGCGGGGACGCTGGCAGTCGGGCCGCGGATGCCGCGTCATGCCGACCTTCCACCCGGCGTTTCTCCTGCGCTCGCCCGATCGCAAGCGCGACGTCTGGGAGGACATGAAGAAGGTCCGGGACGCGCTGGGAGGCTGAGACGCAAAGACGTCTCCCTCCGTCGCGGCTTCGCGTTCTTGCGCCTTTGCGTTCTTGCGCCTAGGGCGCCACGACCTTGTCGACCGTGGCGAACATCGGGAAGTGGCTCGCCGCGCCCATGAAGAAGAGCATCGGGATCGAGAGCCAGGCGTTGGTGCGGGAGGCCAGGAACGCCCGACGGGCCCACTTGGGCATCTCGGCGGGAGCGGGCGCACCCTCCTCGGCCGTCGCCTTCGTCGCCGCGATGATGCGCTTCTGCAGCGGCCAGATGATCATCCAGACGTTCAGGAACATGACCGTGCCCAGCCCGCCGCCGATCAGGATCGACAGCGTGCGGCTGCTGTAACCCTGCCCCCGCCCCCAGTACCCGAGCAGATACGCGAACAGGGCCACGACGACGAAGATCACGATGGATAGGACCCGGCCGTCTTTGAGCGGACCGCCGCCGACCGATACGCGGTAGAGGCTCGAGAGCACCACGAACGCCATGCTCCAGGCCACCAGGAAGATCCCGAGGATGATGTGTCCCGGCACCTCGGTGTCGACGATCAGGTAGAAGTAGAGGAAGCCGGAAATCCACGTCACCATCGCCCCGTGGCGGAACCAGTAGAGCGCCTTGGGCAGCAGGATCGGGTTGACCTTGCCCTTGACCGCCGCGTCGATTTCTTTCTGGAAGCTCACGTTGACCAGGTTGAAGAAGTAGAGCATCCCGATCCAGGTGATCCCCGCCAGGATGTGGATCACGCGGAGGAGCATCTGGAAGTTGGTCGCGAAGTCCTGGGGCCAGCTCATCCCATCCTCCTTGCGTTTCGACGAATCACGGAAATGGTGTGGTCGATTCTATGCCGCGCCGATCACTCGAGCGGCCCGAGCAGGGCTTCCGGGGTCATCGCGGCGTCCAGCTCCTCGGCCGTCACCACCTTGCTCTCGAGCAGAACGTGCCGGACGTTGCGGCCCTGCGCGACCGCTTGCTTGAAGATCTCCGCGGCCTTCGCGTAACCGATCTTGGGCGTGAGCGCCGTGATGACGGAGGGCGACTCCTCGAGATAGTGCCGGCACTTTTTCTCGTTGGCCGTGATGCCGTCGATGCAGTCCCTGCGAACGACGGGGAGGAAGTTGACGAAGAACTGGGGGCCGCGGGTGAGGTTGTGCGCGAGGAGCGGCATCATGACATTCAGGTCCAGCTGGCCGCCCCCGACCGCCAGCGCATTGGCCGTGTCGAAGCCGATGAGCTGGAAGCAGAGCATGTTGAGGCACTCGAGCAGCGACGGGTTGACCTTGCCCGGCATGATCGAAGATCCCGGCTGGACGGCGGGCAGTCGGATCTCGTCGAGTCCGGTCGCGGGACCCGAGGCGAGCAAGCGCAGGTCGTTGGTGATGCGCCCGAGCTCGATCGCGAAGGCGCGAAGGGCCGCGGAGTAATCGCCGGCCTGGGCCCGACTCTGAAGCCCTTCCCGTGCGTCGGCGATCGGCACGAGCGGCTCACCCGTCATCGCGGCGAGCTTGGCGATCGCCCGCTCGCGGAACCCGGCCACCGAGTTGAGTCCCGTGCCGGCGGCGGTGCCGCCCAGCGGGAGCGCGCAAAGCCCGTCGAGCGCGCGGTCGAGGACCTCCCGGCGGTGGGTCAGCGCCGCCGCGTAGGCCCGGAACTCCTGTCCGAGCGTCACCGGGACGGCGTCCATCAGATGGGTGCGGCCCGACTTGACGATCTCGCGGAACTCCTCGCCCTTGCGCGCGAAGGACTCCTCGAGCCGGGCGATCTCGGGCGTGAGCTGGCGCCCCACGGCCAGGGCCGCGAGGTGCAGGGCCGTGGGGAAGGTGTCGTTGGTGGACTGCCCGAGGTTCACTTCGTCGTTGGGGTTGACGGCGCTGCGGTCGAAGCGCGGCTTGCCCAGGATCTCCGCCGCACGGCCGGCGATGACCTCGTTGACGTTCATGTGGAAGGAGGTGCCCGCACCGGCCTGATAGACATCCACGACGAACTGATCCCGGAGCTTTCCGGCGATGATCTCGTCGCAGGCGGCGGCGATCGCGCGCGCCTTCTCGGGCGGCAGGCGGCCCATTTCCGCGTTCGCCTCCGCGCAGGCCTTCTTCACGCGGGCGTAGGCCAGGATCATCTCGGGATGAGCCCGTTCGCCGGAGATCGGGTAGTTCTCGATCGCGCGCGAGGTCTGAGCGCCCCAATAGGCCTCGTCGGGGATCTCCCGAACGCCGAGGCTGTCCTTCTCCTGTCGCATTGCGGGATCCGTTATTCTGGGTTCGTCGCGTTCATCGGTTTGGCTAGCATGTTCCTTGCAAGCCTATCAAAGGGGTCCGCAGACTCCCTCGTCTCCGGAAAATCCCGAGGAGGTTCCATGATCCAGAAGAAGAACTTCGACTCCCTCGTCGGCAAGCTGCCGGGCTTTTCGGCCAAGCAGATCGAGCAGCACCTCGGCCTGTACGCGGGCTACGTGAAGAAGATCAACGAGATCCGCGAGGAGATCGAGAAGATTCCGTATGCGGAGCGCCAGAAGGCCGCGAACTTCTCCTACGGCCGCTACACGGAGCTCAAGCGCCGCGAGGCGGTGCCATACAATGGCGTGTTCCTGCACGAGATGTACTTCGAGAACCTCGGCGGGAAAGAGCGCTCGCCGAGGGCGGAGCTGGAATCGGCGATCTCGGAGGCCTTCGGAAGCGTCTCCAACTGGGAAAAGGACCTCGCGGCTTGCGCGGAAGGGGCGACCAACGGATGGGTGCTGCTGACCTACGACAAGATCGACGGGCGGCTCCACCACAACCAGATCTGGGAGCACACCATGGGCCTCATGGTGCACCAGGAGCACCTGCTCGCGCTGGACGTCTGGGAGCACGCCTTCATGATCGACTTCGGAACGGACAAGAAGGCCTACTTCGAGGCCTTCCTGAAGAACGTGAAGTGGGAGACCGTCGCCGAGCGCTTCGCTGCGGCGCAGACGCGCGCCACGGCGGAGGCCTAGTCCGAGTCCGCCGCCGCGCCCACGCGGTTTGCTCCCTGCTGCTCCTGCTCGGAGGGCTGGCCGCGTGTCGGGAGACCTTCCCGCCCCGCGCGTCGGCCGCGCCGCCGCCGGCCCCGTCGGTCGCCGACTCCGGCTATCCCTTTCGACCCGCCGAGGCGCGCGCGGTCTCCGGCTTCCTGAAGGCGCACGCCGCCCTTCGGCTCGCCCTGGACGACGACCGCCGCGAGCAGGAGGAGGAATTCCGCCGCCTCTACGGTGTCTATCACCCCTACTTCGTCCGCGGCGACACCAACGACGACGGCGTCCTCGACTTCGTCCTTGCGTTCGTCCATCGGGGCGAGGGGAGCGAGGAGGATCCGCGCTTCTCGGTCGTCGTCTTCACGGGCCGCGGTGACGGCACCTTCGGCGCGGAGCAGTTTCTCGAGCAAGAGGTCGAGCTGGCGGACGGAGACCTGGCCATCGACCGCGACGCGATCCTCGTGACGCCGGACCTCTCGGACGAGGAGCAGCGCCGCTACCGCTGGGACCCGGCGCGCCGCTCCTTCGTGTTCGTCAAGGAGGAGCTGGAGGAGGAAGCGCCCGGGGCCGCAAGG
>DATBIJ010000087.1:0-11773 GCA_036557025.1 Thermoanaerobaculia bacterium
ATGTTCGCAAACCCCGACTTCCGATCCCGCGCGTGGGTGACGGGGCCTGGGCCGGCGCCGACGTTGGCGCCGATGGAGGCGGTCGGCTATCGCGAAGGGGTCAACCGAGCGTCTTTCCACATCGAACCGCCGCGGCGCGACGGAGAGGGCCTCCTGATCGCGAGCCTCCTGCAGGACGGCGGCTGGCGAGCGCACGACGAGCGGGGCCGCCGACTCGCGACGGCGCTCGCCAACGGCCCGTTCCTGGCGATTCGCGTTCCCGCAGACGCGTCCGGAGTCCGACTGACCTACGCGCCCCCGGGCTTTCGCACCGGCGTGGTCATCAGCCTCGCGACCCTCCTGGTCCTCGCGACCCTGGGACTGCTCCATCTGGGACGAAGCGTCACGCGTTCGGTGCGAAGAGCCGATCCAAGATAATCTTGGATGGCATCCGGTCGATTGGATTCGGCCGCTGACCTGCCGGTAGAGCGTTCCTGTAAACTACTTGCCGTGAGTCGTTTGTGGGCTTCGCACTCAGCCCAACCGGTGGCATTCGAATTGCTGAATTCCGTGCAACCGTGACGAGATTTCTGCGCGTCGTTGGGATCTGGCTCGCCGTCGTGCTCACCGGCGCGACGCTGTGCCTGGCATTCCTGGCCTTCGCGCGGAAGGTCGACACCTTCGCCCAGGCCGGCTTCCATTGGGAGCCGACCGGCGGAAACGCGATCCGCGTCACGGCGGTGGACCCGGAGGGGGCCGCCGCGGCCGCCGGCCTGGCCGTGGGCGACTTGCTGGTCACGCTGGACGGCCAGACCGCCAGCTCCGTCGCACGGCCCGAGAAGGCCCTCGCGCGCGGTCCCTTTCCGCACAAGCTGATCGTGCTCTCGGAGGACGGCACGCCGCGCGGCGTGCAGGTCCACGAGCCTCGCGTGGCTGTGGACCGCACCTACCTGTTCCTGGCCTTCGTCGGCTTCCTCTACCTGATCATCGGGCTCTTCACCGCGGTGCGCGAGCGCTCGCACGCGGCGCGGCTGTTCGGGTTCCTGTGCCTCGCGACCTTCGCGGTCTACGTCATCACGCCGGCCGGGCCGCGCGACTCGATGTGGAAGTCCTTCCTGCTCGGCGAGGATTTCTTCCGCGCGCTGCTGCCCGCCCTGCTGCTGCACTTCTTCCTGGTCTTCCCGCGGCCGGTCCGGGCGAAGAAGTGGCTCGCGCTGCTCTACATCCCTGCGGCGGTCTACCTGGCGGCCGACGCCGCGCTGCTGTTCTGGAAAGGACCCGGTCTCGCCGACGCGGTCGAGTGGCTGACGCGCGCCTGGCTCTTCTACTTCGCCGCCTACGCCGCGGCGGCCCTCGTGCGGCTCTTCACGACGCTGACCCGCCGCGCCGACGCCGAGGCGGAGAAGCAGCTGCGCTGGATCGGCCTGGGCGTCACGGTCGGGCTCGCCCCCTTCCTGCTGCTCGCCGTCATCCCGCGCGCGATCGGGTGGGACCTTCCCCTGCTGTCGAGCCTCGCGGTCATCCCGCTGGTCTTCCTGCCGCTCTCCTTCGCGTACGCGATCCTGAAGTGGCGGCTCTGGGACGTCGAGATCTTCGTGCGCGAAGCCGTGGCGACGACCGCGTCGGTCCTGCTGGGTGCCATGACGTTCGTCCTGGTCAACGCCCTGCTCGACCGCACGCTCGGACAGATCGCCTCCTCGGGCAAGAACGTCATCGCCTTCACGTCGGGGCTCCTGCTCGCCTCGCTGCTGGTGCCGGTGAAGAAGCGGCTCACCGACGTGCTCGAGAAGATCCAGTACCACGACACCTACCGGGCGCGGCGCGCCCTGCTCGGCATCTCGCGCGAGTTCTCGGTGCCGCGGCCCAAGGACGAGCTCGCCCGCGCGCTCGTCGAGCGCGTCCAGGAGGGTCTGCACGTCGTGCCGTGCGCGTTGTTCCTCTTCGAGGGACCCGCCGGCGCCACCGAGGAGGCCGGGATCCTGCGCGAGCGGCTCGAGTCGGCGGATCTCTGGCGCCTGCGCGGCGCCTCCTTCGAGCAGGCCACGTCGGCCGCTGCCGCGCGCCTGCATGCGCAGGGCTATCGTTGCTTCTTCGCGCTGCGCTGCGGCGGGGCTCTGGCCGGGGCGCTGGGCGTGGGCCATCGGGACGGCCGCGTGCCGATCTCCACCGAGGACGAGGCCCAGCTGACCGCCGTCATGGCCCAGGCGGGGCTCGCCTGGGAGAACGCCCGCCTCTACGACGAGCTCGCGGCGCGTCTGGCGGAGATCCGCGGCCTCCAGCAGTACCAGGAGAGCGTGATCCGCTCCTCCTCCTCCGGAATCGTCGTGCTGGACGGCAACGGCGCGATCGTCTCCACCAACCCGGCCTTCGCCCAGATCGTCGGGCAAAGCGAGGCGGAGCTCTCCGGGAAGTCCTTCTCCGCCGTCCTGCCGGCGGTCGACCCGGGACCGGCGCCGGAGTCGGGCGAGCGCGCCTTCGAGGTCGTGCTCGGCCCCGAGGGGGACGGATCGCGGAACCTGCGCCTCTCGGTCTCTGCCCTGCTCGGGGCCGAGGATCGGCGGGTCGTGATCGTCGACGACGTCACGGACCGCGTGCGCGCCGAGCGCGCCGCCGCGGAGCGCGAGCGCCTGGCCGCTCTGGGCGTGCTCGCCGCCGGCGTGGCGCACGAGGTCAACACGCCGATCGCCGGGCTCTCCTCCTACGCGCAGCTGCTGCTGGCGGAGACCGGACCGGCCGACCCGCGTTACGGGATCCTCAAGAAGATGGAGCGGCAGAGCTTCCGAGCCGCCCACCTCGTCTCCAACCTCCTCGAGTTCGCCCGCCCGCGGCCGCGACATCACGTGCGCACGGATTTGACCCGCGTCCTCCACGATGCCGCGGAGTCGGTCGAGACGACATTCGCCACACGCGCCGTCGCCCTGCAGGTCGACGGGAACGGACCGTGTCCGGTCCTGGGCGACGCGCGGGAGCTCGAGCAGGTGCTCGTCAATCTGTTGACCAACGCGCGCGACGCCTCCCCCGACGGCGGCCGCGTCGAGGCGCGCATCCGCCGCACCGCCGACCGCATCCGGGTCGAGGTCGCGGACCGCGGCGCGGGTCTTCCCGCGGGCGCGCAGGAAAAGCTGTTCCAGCCCTTCTTCAGCACCAAGAAGGCGGGGGGCACGGGTCTCGGCCTCGCGATCTCGCGGGAGATCGTCCAACGCCACGGCGGCGAGCTGGGCCTCGCTCCGCGGGATGGCGGCGGCACGGAGGCCTTCCTCGTGCTTCCGGCGGCCGACGCCGTCGCCCCCGAGCACCCGGCGGAAGCGGAGGGACCCGCTTCCGAGGAGCGTTCCCCGTCGCCCAATGACTGATCGCCGCGCCGACCGCCGCGTCCGCCGGGGGATCGCGTGACGCGCCGACTGCGCGTCCTCGTCGTGGACGACGAGGAGGTCATCCGCGACGTCCTGGAGACCCTGCTCGTGCGGGAGGGCTACGAGGTCGCCTCGGCCCCCGACGCGGAGAGCGCAATCACGCTCTTCGATGCGGATCCCTTCGACGTCGTGCTGCTGGATCTGATGCTGCCCGACCGGCCCGGGCTCGAGGTGCTTCGCGAGATCCGCCGGCGGGACGCCGACGCCGTCGTCGTGATCGTGACCGCGTACTCCTCGATCGAGGGCGCCATCGAGGCGATGCGCGAGGGCGCGTTCCACTACATCCCCAAGCCCTTCCAGAACCAGGAGGTCACCCTCACGATCCGCAAGGGCGCCGACGCACGGCGCCTGACCGAGGAGAACCGCCGCCTGCGCCAGCAGCTCTCCAAGGAGTTCGGCCTGGGGCGCATCGTCGGCAAGTCCGAGGGGATGCGGAAGGTCTTCGAGCTCGTGCGCCTGGCGGGTCCCTCCCGCTCGACGATCCTCGTCCAGGGCGAGAGCGGAACAGGCAAGGAGCTCGTCGCGCGGGCCATCCACACGCATTCCCCGCGCGCCAACGCGCCGTTCGTGACCGTCAACTCCGGCTCGATGCCGCACGACCTGCTGGAGTCCAACCTCTTCGGCCACGTCCGCGGCGCCTTCACCGGCGCGGTCGCCAACAAGAAGGGGCTCTTCGAAGTCGCCGAGGGCGGCTCGATCTTCTTCGACGAGATCGGAACGGTCTCGCTGGAGACGCAGGCCAAGCTCCTGCGGGTCATCCAGGAGAAGGAGTTCATGCGCGTCGGCAGCGTCGACACGCAGAAGGCGGACGTGCGGATCATCGCGGCGACGAACTCCGACTTGAAGAAGATGGTCACGGAAGGGAAGTTCCGCGACGACCTCTACTACCGGCTCTGCGTCATTACGATCGGGATCCCGCCCCTGCGCGAGCGCCGGGAGGACATCCCCCTGCTCGCCGAGCACTTCGTGCGCTTCTACGCCTCGGAGAACGACAAGCCGATCGCCGGAATTCTTCCGGACGCCCTTCGCGTCCTGCTGGACTACGACTGGCCGGGCAACGTCCGCGAGCTCGAGAACGCCATCGAGCGCGCCGTCGTGCTCTGCCCCGCCGGCGGAACGATCGGCGTGGATCTGCTGCCCGAGTCCGTCCTGTCCCCCGATCGGGCGGAAGTGGCCGTGCGCCTGCCCGAGAACGGCGCCACCTATAAGGACCTCGTCGAGGAGTACGAGCGCCGCCTGGTCCGCACGGCTTTGCGCCGGACGCGCGGCGTCCAGAAGCGGGCGGCCGAGCTGCTGCGGGTGAAGCCGACGACGCTGC
Source organism: Thermoanaerobaculia bacterium (assembly GCA_036557025.1). Classification (GTDB taxonomy): domain Bacteria; phylum Acidobacteriota; class Thermoanaerobaculia; order UBA5066; family Gp7-AA6; genus DATBIJ01. Next base: position 4,711 of record DATBIJ010000087.1, read on the forward strand.
ACGAGATCATCAAGAGATTGGAGATACGGGAACCGTGACGGCGGGAATGGAGTTCGGGAATAGGTAATCGGAAATAGGGAATCGAGGCCCTTTCGATTCCCCCGTTCGATTCCCCATTACCCATTCCCGATTCCCGATTTCATTTCCCGTAGAATTCCCGCCCGGAGGTTCCCTTTGAAACGACGTCTCTTGGTGGCGGCAGCCCTGCTGTCGCTGTCGATTCCCGCCTACTCCCAGGACCCGATCTTCTCCTCCACCGGCATTCCCTCCGGCTACACGCTGGCGAACCCGGATCCGCGGGTGCCCACGCCGGAAAGATTCTTCGGCTTCAAGATCGGGGACCGCTTCGTGACACATTCCGAGGCGGTGGCCTACGCCAAGGCCGTCGCGGCGGCCGCCCCGGAGCGCGTGCGCTTCGAGACCTTCGGCAAGACCCCGGAGGGACGCGACCTCTTCCTGCTCGTGGTCACCGCGCCGGAGAACCATGCCCGGATGGCCGATCTCGTCGCGGCGAACCTCGCGGTCTGGAACGGTGCGGCGGCCCGAAAGGGTGCGGTCGTGCCGACCGGGCCGTTGTTCGTCTGGTTCTCCTACGGCATCCACGGCGACGAGGCCTCGAGCCCCGACGCCGCCATGGCGACGCTCTACCATCTCGCGGCGTCCCGCGACGCCGAGACCGCCGAGCGCCTGCGGCGGGTCGTGTTGACGATGGATCCGATGCTCAACCCCGACGGACGCATGCGCTACATCTCCTGGCTCTCCACGGCCATCACCGGCCGCCCGGACCCGAACCCCGACGCCCGCGAGCATGCCCCGGCCTGGCCGGCGGGCCGCGTCAACCATTTCGGCTTCGACATGAACCGCGACTGGCTCGGGGTCACGCAGGACGAGACCAAGGCACGGCTGACGAGGTTTCTGAAGACACCGGCACAGGTCATCGTGGACTTCCACGAGATGGGCCCCGAGTCGAGCTACTTCTTCCCGCCTGTGGCGGAGCCGGTGAACCGGCTGCTCTCCCCCGACATGCAGAAGTGGTTCGCGGTCTTCGGCAAGGCCAACGCCGCGGCGTTCGACGCCCGCGGCTGGCCCTACTTCATCCGCGAGACCTACGACTTCTTCTATCCGGGCTACACGGACGCCTGGCCCTCCTTCAACGGCGCGATCGGCATGACCTACGAGATGGCGGGCGGGCCGAGGGGGGGCCTCGCGTACCGCCGCAAAGACGAGACCGTCCTGACCCTCAAAGAGCGCGCGCTGAAGCACTTCACCTCGGGACTCGCGACGCTGGAGACGGCCGCGAAGCGCGGCGAGGAGATCCTGAAGGACTTCGCGTCCAGCCGCGCCGCGAACCTGACCGCCCCCAACAAGGTTTGGATCGTGCCCGGGGATCAGGATCCCTGGCGCCTTCGGCTCTTCGAAGAGACGCTCCGCATCCAGGGCATTGCCATGAAGCGCGCCCGGGAGGGGGGCGAGATCCCCGCCGGCTCGCTCGTGGTCGAGAAGGCGCAGCCCTCGGGCACCCTCGTGTCCGCGATTTTCGACGAGAAGGCGGAGCTGACCGAGGAGTTTCTCCAGCAGGAGCGTGGGAAGTTCCTGCGGGGGGAAGAGGAGGCCTTCTACGACGTCACCGCCTGGTCGCTGCCGGCGGCCTTCGGCCTGAAAACCACGCGAGCCACGGTCCTGCCGAAGGCCACGCTCGAAGAGGTCACGGGCCCGCTGCCCGGCCAGGTCCGCGACGCGGGCGCCCGGCTGGGCTACCTCGTGCGCAACCCGGGGCTCGCCGCCTTCCCGATCCTGGCGCGTTGCGCGGAAAAGAAGATGCCCATCTTCGTCGCGGGCAAGGGCTTCCGCATGGGCGAGACGGCGTACGCCCCCGGGACGCTTCTGCTGCGGCGCGAGGGCGCCACGACCGATCTCGACTCGATGGTCGCGGCGCTGGCCGCCGAGACGGGCGCCTCCTTCGAGGGGGTCGCCTCGGCCTGGACCGAGGATGGGATCACGCTGGGCTCGAGCTGGTTCGTCCGCTGGCGCCCCGCGCGGGTCGCGCTGGTCGCCGGGCCGGGCGTGGATCGCTCGTCGGCGGGTTGGGCCCTCGATGCCTTCCACCGCACTTTCCGCTACCCCGTGACGGTCATCGATCCGGGCGGCCTCGGCGACGCGGAGCTCTCGCGCTACGACGTGATCGTCCTGCCGGACGCCGGTGCCCGTACGGTCGCGAGCATCGCGCGCGGCGCCGGGGAGTCGCTGAAGGCCTGGGTCCGCTCCGGCGGCACGCTGATCGGGATCGCCGGCGGATCCGCGCTGCTGCGCGACAAGGACCTCGCGCTCTCCAAGGCCTCCGACTGGAAGTCGCCGCGCGACCGCGAGAAGAAGGACGCCGACGACAAGAAGGGGACGCCCGACCCCAAGAAGCCGGTCGCCTCCGAGGATCCCGACATCGAGAACCGCCGCATCGTCATTCCGGGCGCGATCTTCCGCACGCGGCCGCGGCCGGACCACTTCCTGCTGTTCGGGACCGAGGCCGAGCCGCGGGTCATGCTGTTGACCGATGCCCCGCTCGTCCCGCCGGACGACCCGTTCCAGACCGTGCTCTCGATCGCGAAGGACAAGCCGCTCTGGTCCGGACACGCCTGGCCGGAGGCGATCGAGCGGATGTCCGGAACGCCGTACCTGCTCGCCGAGTCCAGCGGCCGCGGGCTCGCGGTCACCTTCCTGGACGATCCCAACTTCCGCGGGTTCTTCTACGGCACCGCGCTGATGTTCGGCAACGCGGCCATCCTCTCGCCGACGCTGGGGACGACGGGGTCAGGTCTTTAGTCTTTAGCGTTTTATCAAGAGGTGTCTTGTCAGTCCGACTGACAAGGAAGGTTGTCGAACCGCTTACAACTAAAGACCTGACCCCTAGGGCTGGGCGACCAGGTCCCAGGACTGCTTTGCTTCGGTCGCCTGGACCGTCAGCTCGGTGAGGCGCCAGATCGATTCTGTCCGCCTTGCGGACACCTGAGCGCTCCCGCGGTCCTTGGGACCGGACAGCGAAAAGCGCAATGAGGCCTCCCCGCCACCGGCCTTATGGGTCGTGACACTTCCCTGCACCAGCCAGCCGACTCTGATCGGGTGTCCGAAGACGGCCTCGATCCGCCGGTCGGTCCTCAGTGTTTCCACCGCCATTTCATAGGGCCGGGACGCCTTCAGAACCTCGTGGATGACCAGGCAGATGAGCACGAGGACGCCGAAGAGACTCACATAGCGCAGGATTTTCCATCGGACCGAGCGGACCAACGCCGACCAGACCCGAGCCGAGGATTCGTCCATTTCCCTGCCTTGATCGTCCGGCGAATCGGAAACGCGTTTCCGTCAGAGCATCTTCATGCGAGCCCGGAGGACCTTCGCGGCGGTGCGGACCTCGTCCGGGGGCGGCTTCAGGCCACCGACAGCCGGGTCCTTGGCTCGGTAGCGCACCACGCCGTCGACGACGGTCGCGGCGACGTTGGCCGGGCCCATCGAGAAGACGATCGAGGCGTAGGGGTCCTCGCCCCAGTCGCCCGGCAGCGTGTAGCCCACGTCGGGATCGAGCAGGACCAGGTCGGCCCGCGAGCCCACGGCGAGCCCGGTGGTGCCCTCGAGGCCCAGCGCCGCGGCGCCCTCGTGGGTGGCCATGCGCAGGACGTCGAAGGCCGGCAGCGCCGGGTCTCCCCGCGCCACGGGCAGCAGGGCCGCCAGACGCATCTCCCGGAACAGGTCCAGCCGGTCGTTGGAGGGGGCGCCGTCGGAGCCCAGCGCGACGCGCACGCCGCAGCGGCGCAAGTCCGGCACGGGGCACACGCCCGAGGAGAGCCTCAGGTTGGAGCCGGGGCAGTGCGCGACGGAGGCTCCGCGCTCGGCGAGCAGGCTCCAGTCTTCGGGCCCGGCATGGACCGCGTGCGCGATCACGGCGCGGGGCGTCAGCAGGCCGAGGTCATCCAGGTAACGCAGGTTCCCGCGGCCCGAGCGCAGGCGCACGAGCTCGATCTCCGCGCGGTTTTCGCTCGCGTGGGTATGGAGCGTCAGCGACTTCTCCGCGGAGAGCTCCGCGGCGCGCCGCAGCAGATCCTCCGTACAGGAGACCGCGAATCGGGGCTGGACCGCGACGCGCAGCCGCCCGCGGTCCCGCCCGTGCCAGATGCCCAGCAGGCGCTCCGTCTCGGCGAGGCCCGCGTCGGCGGACGTGCGCAGCGAGGCCGGCGCGCCGTTCGGGTCGTCCATCAGCACGTTGCCGCCGGTGTAGCGGATGCCCGAGCGGGTCGCGACGCGGAAGAGCGCGTCGGAATGGCGGACGGTCCCCATGTCCAGGACCGCCGTGACTCCCGAGGAGAGGCACTCCGCCAGACCCAGGCGGGCGGAGAGCGTCAGGGTCTCGAAATCCAGCGCGGCCTCCCCCGGCCAGACGTGCCGCTGGAGCCAGGGCATCAGCGGCAGCCCCTCCGGGGCACCGCGCAGGATCGTCTGGCAGAGGTGGAGATGGGCCTGGACGAAGCCGGGCAGGACCCAGCGGCCCTTGCCGACGAGGGTCTCGGTGGGCTCGCCGGGTCGCCGCGCGAGGGTGCGCGCCTCCTCCCCGTGGGCGACGATCGCGCCGTTCTCGCAGTAGAGATCGGTCGCGAGGCGGATGTCCTCGCGCGCGCTGAGGCCGAGCAGGTTGCCCGACTCGATGAGCAGCCGACTCACGAGGCGGTGGCTCTCAAACCCGCCTCACGACCACGAGGGTTCGGTCGTCGGCGAAGGGCTCTCCCCGCGCGTGCTCATCCAGCGCCGCGCCGATCGCGGCGTCCAGCTCGGCCGCTTCCCGCCCCTTCTGCGACGCGAGGACCTCCTTCAAGCGGTCGATTCCGAACTCCGCGCCGTCCGGGCTGTTGGCCTCCGTCACCCCGTCCGTGTAGAGGCACACCTGCGATCCGGTGGTCAACGCGAGCGTCGAGGAGGTGTAGGGCCGGCCCGGGAACAGCGCGAGGGGCAGGCCGTGCGACTTGAGCTCCTCGATGCTTCCGTCGGGCTGCATGAGCAGGCCCGGGTTGTGGCCGGCGTTGGTGTACTCGAACTCGCCGGTGGTCGGATCGACGAGGGCCAGCAGGAACGTGATGAAGCGGTCCGGCCCCGTGCGGCGGGAGATCGCCTCCGACAGCCGTCCCGTCATCTCGGCGACCGGCACCCCCTCGTCCGCCCAGGCGTGGAAGGAGGCCTGGAGCGAGGCCATCAGCAGCGCGGGGCCGACGCCCTTGCCGCAGACGTCGGCGATCGCGACGTAGACCTTGCCGTCCGGGCGGCCGCGGAAGTCGAAGTAGTCCCCCGAGACCTGGCGCGAGGCGATGTTCGAGCCGTAGAACTCCCAGCCCGCAACCTGCGGCGGCTCGTCCGGCAGCAGCCGCTGCTGGATCTCGCGGGCGAGCGAGAACTCCCGCTCCATCTGCTTCTTCTCGGCCGCTTCCATCTGGAGCCGCGCCGTCTGGATCTTGGCCGCGGCGACGTTCGCGAGCGAGGTCAAGAGGCGCAGGTCCGCTTCCTCGAAGGAGCGGTGCCCGACGCGGACGTCCACGTAGATCAGGCCGACCACGACGCCCTCGTTCTCCAGCGGCGCCGCCAGCACCGACTTGATGCCCGACAGCCGGATCGATTCGGCGAGGTTGACGCCCGAGCCCTCCGCCGTGTCCATGAGCAGGATGCCGTTGCGCTTCTCGACGACCGCCGCCACCAGCGTGCGCGAGAGCCGGATTTCTTCGGGCTGCAGGCCCTCCGCCACCCGGACGACCGCGGGCGTGAGCTGCTGGTCCGGCCCCTGCTTGAGCAGCACGACCGCGCGGTCCGGGTGCAGCGTCTCGAAGACCTTGTCCAGGAGGAAGTTCAGCAGGTCCTCGACCGTGACGTCCGACAACATCCGGATCGTCAGCTCGTTGACGACGCGAAGGGAATCGATCAGCCGCGAGAGCTGCTCCGCGGGCAGGCGCGGGTCGGTCTGCGTGGGCTGGCGCAGCAGCTCGGCGGAGGCCTTCAGGATCGTGTTGTCGAGCGGGTCGCCGACCGCCTCCTCGATGCGGACGCGCGTCGTGGACTCCGACTCGACCTTCAGCGTCACGCTGCCCAGCGTGATCCGGTCTCCGGAGCGAAGGGGCAGGCGGCCGACGACCTTCTCGCCGTTGACGAAAGTGCCGTTTCGGGAGCCCAGATCCTCGACCGTCAGGCCGCCATCCCCGTCCTTGACGATTCGGGCGTGCTGGCGGGAGAGCATCTTGTCGGAGACCGGGATGTCGTTCATCGAGGAGCGCCCGACGGTGGTCACAGGGCGATCCAGCGGCACCTTCTGGGCCGCCATCCCCGGAGCGCTCACGTAGAGGTAAAACACGGCCGCTCTCTAACTTGGCTCGGATTGTACTGCGCCGCCCCGCCGGGGGGGACTTGCGCACCCCCCGGCCTTCCCTTATCCTTCGCGGTTCCATGAAAGCGAACCTGCACCCCGAATATCACGAGGTCCTGGTCCACTGCGCCTGCGGCGAGACCTGGACGACCCATTCCACCAAGAAGGAGCTGCGGCTGGAGATCTGCAGCAAGTGCCACCCCTTCTTCACCGGCAAGCAGAAGCTCGTCGACTCGGCCGGCCGCGTCGAGCGCTTCCGCAAGCGCTACGAGAAGAAGGCGGGCGCTCCGGCGTGATCCGATGAGCGCCTCCCGGCTCCCCCGGCCCCTCTCCCCCCTCCCGGCCGCTTCCCTCTAGCGGTCCCCGGCGAAGCCCTCGGCGCCGAGGGCGACCCCGGCGCGATCCTGTTGCCCGGACCCCGCCGCGGCGGAACCTCCGGGCCCCGAGCAGAAGAGAGCACTTCCGATGCTGGAAAAACTCGAAGAGATCCAACGCAAGCACGATGAGCTGCGCTCCCGGCTGTCCGACCCGACCTTCGTCCAGGACCACCGCGCCGTCCGCGAGGCGCAGAAGACGCTCGCCGAGATCGAGCCGCTGGTCGAGAAGATCGGCGAGGAGCGCCGCATCCGCAAGGAGCTCGCCGGCGCGCGGCAGCTCGTGGAGAGCCTTCCGCCCGGC
>DATBIJ010000088.1:0-2796 GCA_036557025.1 Thermoanaerobaculia bacterium
GATACGACCGCCCGATCGTGGCGCAGGTGGTCGCGAACCCCGAGGAGAGCCGCTTCTACAAGCCCTTCCGCGAGTTCCCGGCGGGCGTTCCGGAGGCAGACCGCGCGCGGCTGAGCGCCGCGGGGAAAGACGCCGTCGCGCAGGGCGCGATCGCCGGCTTCCGATCCCTGCAGGAGTTCATGACCAAGGAGTACATCCCCGGAGCGCGCACGACCCTCGGAGCCTCGAGCATGCCGGGAGGCCCCGCCCTCTACGCGTATCTCATCCGCCACTTCACGACCGTGGATCTCTCCGCCGACGCGGTCCACGAGATCGGGCTCTCCGAGGTGAAGCGGATCCGCGCCGAGATGGACGCGGTCATGACGAAGAGCGGCTTCACCGGCGACTTCCCGGCGTTCCTGAAGCTTCTCCGCACCGATCCCCGCTTTTACGCGAAGACCCCCGAGGAACTGCTCCAGCGCGCCGCCTGGATCGCGAAGCGCATGGATGGAAAGCTGCCTTCCCTTTTTGGAAAGCTGCCTCGACAGCCCTACGGCGTCGAAGCGGTGCCCGACGACATCGCCCCGAAGTACACGGGAGGCCGATACGTCGGGGCGCCGCTCGACAGCACGAAGGCCGGCCGCTACTGGGTGAACACCTATGCGCTGCCGAGCCGACCCTTCTACACACAGGAGGCCCTGACGCTGCACGAGGCCGTTCCGGGCCATCACCTGCAGATCGCGCTGACCAAGGAGCTGACCGGACTGCCGAAGTTCCGCCGCTACGCCTACGTCGATGCCTTCGGCGAAGGCTGGGGCCTCTACTCGGAGCGGCTGGGCATCGAAGCGGGCTTCTACACGGATCCGTACAGCGACTTCGGGCGGCTGACCTACGAGATGTGGCGCGCCTGCCGCCTCGTCGTGGACACGGGCATCCACGCGAAGGGCTGGTCGCGGCAGCAGGCGATCGACTACCTGGCGTCGAACACGGCGCTCTCGATCCACGAGGTCACGACGGAGACCGATCGCTACATCGCCTGGCCGGGCCAGGCGCTGGCCTACAAGATGGGCGAGCTGAAGATTCGAGAGCTGCGCAAGCGCGCCGAGGACGCGTTGGGCAAGCGCTTCGACGTGCGTGCGTTCCACGACGCGGTCCTCGCCAACGGCACGCTGACGCTGCCAGTGCTGGAAGCGCGGATCGACTCCTTCATCCGGGCGGCGCAGGCCGCGGCGGCCACGAACTGAGTCCGGGGTCCGCCCGGTAGAATCCTTCGGCGTTCATGCCGCTTCCGCCGGGCACGCGCCTAGGCCCCTACTCGATCCTTGCCCCGCTCGGGGCCGGTGGGATGGGAGAGGTGTACAGGGCTCGCGATAACCGCCTCTCGCGCGACGTGGCGATCAAGGTCCTTCCGGCGGCCTACGCCCAGGATCCGGACCGGCTGCGCCGATTCCGCCAGGAGGCGATCGCGGCGTCGGCTTTGAATCACCCCAACATCCTGACGGTCCACGACGTGGGCGACGTGGAGGGCGCCCCCTATGTCGTCTCCGAGCTGCTCGAGGGAGAAACCCTGCGCGAGCGGCTGACCTCCGGCCCGCTGCCCTCCCGCAAGGCCGTGGAGATCGGGATCCAGATTGCCGACGGGCTCGCAGCGGCTCATGAGAAGGGGATCGTCCACCGCGACCTGAAGCCGGAGAACCTGTTTCTCACGACAGACGAGCGGGTCAAGATCCTGGACTTCGGACTGGCGAAGCGGAGCCGGCCCGACGAAGGACGCGAGTCGGGCTCGGGCGCCAAGACGGTCACGGCGGGGACGCAATCCGGGGTGGTGCTCGGGACGCTCGGCTACATGTCGCCCGAGCAGGTCCGCGGCCATTCCGCGGACCATCGCTCCGACATCTTCGCGCTGGGCGCCACGCTCTACGAGATGTTGACGGGCCGGCGGGCATTTGCGGGAGCTTCGCCGGCGGACACCATGAGCGCGATCCTCCGGGAGGAGCCCGCGCTGCTCCCGTCCGCGCCGGATTTCCCGCCCGCTCTCGCGCAGATCGTGCGACGGTGCCTGGAGAAGAGTCCCGTCGAGCGCTTTCAGTCGGCGAGGGATCTGCGCTTCGCGCTCCAGGAGAGCCTGCGCGGCTCGGACACGGAGGCGAAGGCGCCGCCCGCGAGCCGACCGACTCGGGGAATTCTCTGGGTGGCTCTTGCCGGGCTGCTGCTCCTGGCGCTGTGGCTCGTGCGAACCTTCACGCCGGCGCCCCGCCTCACGGAGGAGTCCGCGGTCGCCGTTCATTCGCTGGCGGTCCTGCCGCTCGAAAATCTGTCCAACGATCCGGAGCAGGAGTATTTCGCCGACGGCATGACCGAGGCCCTGTTGACGGACCTGGCGCGTCTGGGAGCGGTCCGCGTCGTCTCGCGCACGTCGATCATGCGTTACAAGCGCTCGCAGCGGCCGCTTCCCGAGATCGCGAAGGAGCTCGGCGTGGACGCCGTGGTCGAGGGCTCCGTCCTGCACTCGGGCGACCGCGTCCGAATCACGGCCCAGCTCATCCATGCGGCGACGGACCGCCACCTCTGGGCCGAGAGCTACGAGCGGGACGCGAAGGACATCCTGAGCCTCCAGCGGGAGATCGCGCGCGCGGTCGCCGACGCGATCCGCATCCGCTTGAGCGCCGAGACCGAAGCGCGCCTGCGCGCCCCCGTCGCGGTGAACCCCGAAGCCCACCGCGAGTACCTGCAGGGCCGGTTTCATTGGTACAAGCGAACACCGGAGGGATTCGACCGCGCGATCCGGCACTTCGAGCGCGCGCTCGAGATCGACCC
>DATBIJ010000089.1:0-2786 GCA_036557025.1 Thermoanaerobaculia bacterium
CTCTTCGATCCGCTGGTTTTTCCCGCCGGCACGGGCGACGAGAAGTACGTCGGCAGCGCGCTCGAGACGATCGAGGGCCTCCGGGCGATCAAGCAGGCGTTCCCCGAGTGCCGCACGATCCTCGGGATCTCCAACGTCTCCTTCGGGCTGCCGGAGAGCGGCCGTGAGGTGCTCAACTCCGTTTTCCTCTACCACTGCACGAAGGCGGGGCTGGATCTCGCGATCGTCAACACCGAAAAGATCGTCCGCTACCCCTCGATCCCCGAGCGCGAGCGGGAGCTGGCCGAGGACCTGCTCTTCAATCGGGGCACGGACCCGATTGCCGCCTTCGCGGCCTTCTTCAAGGAGAAGGGCGCCGTCCCCAAGGTGGCGACGCCCCGCGCCGGCACGCCGATCGAGCGCCTTCCGCGCTACATCGTCGAGGGGACGAAGGACGGCCTCCTGCCGGACATCGAGGAGGTGCGGCAGGGCGGCATGGAGCCGCTGGCGATCATCAACGGCCCCCTGATGGACGGCATGCGGGAGGTCGGCCGCCTCTTCAACGCGAACGAGCTGATCGTCGCCGAGGTGCTCCAGTCCGCCGAGGCGATGAAGGCCGCCGTGTCGCACCTGCAGGGCTTCATGGAGAAGTCCACGGATGCGCAGAAGGGGAGGGTCCTGCTCGCGACCGTGAAGGGAGACGTCCACGACATCGGGAAGAACCTCGTCGAGATCATCCTGTCCAACAACGGCTACGACGTCGTCAACCTCGGCATCAAGGTTCCACCGGAGCGGCTCATCGAAGCGCACCGCGAGCTCGCGCCGGATCTGATCGGCCTGTCGGGTCTGCTCGTCAAGAGCGCCCAGCAGATGGTCGCGACCGCCGCGGATCTCACCGCCGCGGGCGTCACGACGCCGATGCTGGTCGGGGGCGCCGCACTCTCGCAGAAGTTTACCGACCAGCGGATCGCGCCGGCCTACGGTGGCCTCGCCGTCTATGCCGTGGACGCGATGCGCGGGCTGGCGCTCGCGGATGCGATCCTCTCGGGCGACGGCGCGCGAGCCCAGCTCGAAGCGGACGCCCGGCGCCGGAGAAACGAGATCGCCGCCGCGGCGGAGCGGCCGGCCGAGAGCCCACTCGCGGCCCCGGAGGTGCGCAGCGAGAGCGTCCCGCCGGCGGAACCGATCGCCGCGCCCGACAAAGACGAGCACGTCCTTGCCGATGTGGACATCCAGGAGATCTGGCCCTACGTGAATCCCCAGATGCTCTACGCGAAGCACCTGGGTCTGCGCGGCAGCGTGACGCGCCTGCGCGAGGCCGGAGACGCGAAGCTTGCCGAGCTCGAGAGGCTGGTCCTGCGCGTCCGCGATTCGGGCTGGGTGAAGCCGCGCGCGATGTATCGCTTCGTCGACGCGGCGGCGGACGGCAACGACGTCGTCCTCCTCGAGGAGGGCCGCGAGGTCGGACGCTGGCGCTTCCCCCGGCAGGCGCAGGGGGAACGGCTCTGCCTCGCCGACTACGTCGCGCCGCGCGCGGCCGGCCGCATCGACTCGATCGCCCTGCTGATCACGACGGCGGGCGAGGGCGTGCGCGACCGGGCGGAGAAGTTGAAGCACGAGGGGGAGTACCTGCTCTGCCACGCCCTTCAGGCGGTCGCGCTGGAAACCGCCGAGGGCGCGGCGGAGTGGATCCACCGCAAGATCCGTGAGCGCTGGGGCGTCGCGGAGCCGCCGGCGACGAGCATGACGGAGCTCTTCCAGGCGCGGTATCCCGGAAAGCGCTACAGCTTCGGCTACCCGGCCTGTCCCGAGCTCGCCGACCAGGAGCTGCTCTTCCGGCTCCTACCCGGGAGCCGGATCGGTGTCGAGCTGACCGAGGGCCACATGATGGATCCCGAGGCCTCCGTCTCGGCCGTGGCGGTCCACCATCCGATGGCGCGCTACTTCCAAGTGGGGTCAGGTCTTTAGTTGTAAGCGAATTGACAATGGTGTTTGTCAGTTGAGTTGACAAACAAGGTTGTCGAAACGCTTATAACTAAAGACCTGACCCCATCTAATTCACGGAGCCGGGCGCGGCGAGCTCGAAGGGCGCGATCTCGGCGTCGAACTCTCCGCCGTCGTCCCGCCGCATGCGGTAGGTGCCGTGCATGGTGCCAAAGGCGGTTCCCAGCGGGCAGAAGCTCGTGTACTCGAAGCTCTCGCCCGGCGCGAGGACGGGCTGCTCGCCGACGACGCCGGGACCCGCGACGCGTTCGACGTCCCCGTCGGCGTCGGTGATGATCCATTCGCGGGAGAGCAGCTGGGCGGTCGCGTCGCCTTCGTTGGAGATGCGGACGCGGTAGGCAAAGAACCAGCGGCCGTTGGAGGGGTCGCTCTTCTCCTCGAGGTAGAGGCTCTCGACCTCGACCCGGATCCCTCGCGTGACGGCATCGCTCACGCGCGGCGCAACTGCCGCCTGCCGGTGTTTATGCCCGGCGCACCATCCCGCCGGTGCGTGCAACCCGTATCGGCGATCCGGTGTTCAAGTGGTTCAGAAGAAAGGGCTTCGGCGTTCTGCAACCAAATAGGAAGAATCGTCGTAATATTACCTTGTGGACAGAATGATCGACACTAAAGACATCGAAATCCTGACGATCCTTCAGGAGAACGCCCGGACCTCGAATGCCGAGATCGCCCGGCGGGTCTCGCTGGCGCCCTCGGCGGTTTTCGAGCGAATCCGCAAGATGGAGGATCGCGGGGTGATTCGCGGCTACTCCGTCTCGATCGATCCCCACGTCATCGACCGCGCCCTGCTCGCCTTCATCTTC
>DATBIJ010000090.1:0-2920 GCA_036557025.1 Thermoanaerobaculia bacterium
ACCAGCCGCGCGGAGAGGGGGCGGAACCTCCCGGGGTTGATCGAGCCCGCGGGCGTGCGGCTCTCGTACGCGGGGCGCGACGGCATCGTCCGCGAGACGCACGTGCTGTGCGATCCGGAGCCGGCGCAGATCGGCCCGTCCGAGATCGTCTTTTCTGCCGTCCTGCCCCCGCGCGAGGAGCGCCGCTTCCTCCAGACGGTGTTCTGCCACTCGGGCGCCGAGCCGGAAGCGACGCCGCGCCTGGCATCCGCGGCGAGGGCCGCTTCCGCCGCGGCCTCCCGGCCGGCGATCGCGACGTCGCACGAGCCCTTCGACGACTGGGTGCGGCGTTCGGACGCCGACCTGCAGATGATGCTGAGCGAGCAAGCCACCGGACCGTATCCCGACGCGGGCGTTCCCTGGTTCTGCACGCCATTCGGCCGCGACGGCATCCTCACCGCCATCGAGACGCTCTGGCTCGATCCGGCGATGGCCCGCGGCGTCCTCAAGTATCTGGCCGCCAGCCAGGCGGCGGAGCTGCGGCCAGAACGGGACGCGGAGCCGGGCAAGATCTTCCACGAGTCGCGCAAGGGCGAAATGGCCGCGCTCGGCGAAGTGCCGTTCGGCCTGTACTACGGGAGCGTCGACGCGACCCCGCTTTTCATCGTGCTCGCGGCGGCCTACGCCCGGCGCGTCGAGGACAGGGAGTTTGCCGAGATGCTCTGGCCCCACGTGGAGCGCGCCCTCGACTGGACGGATCGTTGGGGCGACCGCGACGGCGACGGTTTCGTGGAGTACTTCCGCGAGTCTCCCGACGGGCTGGTGAACCAGGGCTGGCGGGACTCCCGGGACGCGATCTTCCATGCCGGCGGGGAGCCTGCACGCGGTCCCATCGCGCTCGCCGAGGTGCAGGGCTACCTGTACGCGGCCCGGCGCGGGGCCGCGCAGCTCGCGCACTTGCTCGGGCTCACCCACCGCGCGGAGGAGCTCGCGCGCCGGGCGGCTTCTCTCGCGGATCGGTTCGACCGTGTGTTCTGGTGCGAAGACATCGGCTTCTACGCCATGGCGCTCGACGGCATCAAGCGGCCCTGCCGCGTGCTCTGCTCGACCGCGGGCCACGTTCTCTGGAGCGGGATCGCGCGTCCCGATCGCGCCGCGGCGGTCGCGCGGACGCTGCTGCGCCCCCGGTTCTTCGGAGGCTGGGGGATCCGGACAGTCGCCGAAGGTCAGCCGCGCTACAACCCGATGTCCTACCACAACGGCTCGGTCTGGCCGCACGACAACGCGCTGGCGGTGGCGGGGCTGGCCCGCTACGGATTCAAGGCGGAGTGTGCGCGGCTGCTGGCTACGTTCCTCGACGTCGCGCGCCACGCGGAGCGGCGGCGGATGCCGGAGCTCTTCTGCGGCTTCCCGAGGCGGGAAGGGGAGGGCCCGACCCTCTATCCGCTCGCCTGTTCTCCCCAGTCGTGGTCGGCCGGTGCGGTCTTCCTGATGCTGCAAGCCTGTCTCGGCCTCGACATCGACGCGGCCTCCCGCCGCGTTCACCTCTCGCGGCCCACGCTTCCCTCCGCGATCGATCGCGTCCGCATCGGGAACCTCCCGCTGGGAGGGGGAGGCTCCTTCGACCTCCTCGTCCGCCGCGACGCGGAGCGCTTCCACGTCTCGGTGACGCGCGCCGACAGGGAGCTGGATCTCGTCGTCGAGGAGTGATGCCGGACTGGACTGCCCGATGTCTCGTCCTCGACAGGTTCGCGCGCCGGAGGCGTTCGGCGCCAATGCGGGCCTCGGGGTGACAGCGCCCGAATGCGGCACGAGTCTTGAATGAAAGACCTGTGAAAGGAGAATTGCGATGAAACGCACTCTGAGCGCGATTGCGCTGTTTCTCGCCGTCGGTGCCTGGACCCTCGCCCAGGAACCGGCCAAGCCGTCGCAACATACCGAGACGACCGTCAAGCAGAAGGGCCCCGGTCCCGACACCAGGACGAAGATGGAGTCGGTCACCGGAATCGTCAAGGAATATGAGCCCGGCAAGAAGATCAAGGTCGAGGGGCCGGGCGGCAAGGACTACTCGTTCGACCTCGAGGAGAGCGCCCGGGTCTCGGGGACGATCGCGGTCGGCCAGACCGCCAGGGTCGAGTACTACAAGGGAGACGACGGGCGCGAGCGCGTCTCCATCCTCTCGGACGCCTCCAAGGCGGCCGCCTCCGCTGCGGGGATGCCGCGGTCTGTGAGCGAACAGACCATGAAGCAGAAGGTCGTGGGCGGTGAGGACACCAAGATCAAGACAGAGACGGTGATCGGTGTCGTCAAGGAGTACGAGCCCGGCAAGAAGCTGGTGGTCGCCGGCCCCAAGGACAAGGACTACAAGTTCGACCTCGACGAAGCCGTCTCGATCAGCGAACCGCTGACGGTCGGCGAGCGCGTCAAGGTCACCTATCAAAAGGGAGATGCGGGAGAGAAGGTTACGGTCGTCGCCCGTTACACCGGTAAGGTGTAGAGACCTTCCTCTTCCCACTCAGGGGCTCCCTCGCGGGAGCCCCTTCTTTTGGCCAAATCTCCGCGCGGCCGGTTGTGGATTAGGATTCGGGAAGCCCGGTCAGAAAGGCGGCGACCACTGCATGGAATCCCGGGAAGCCGAAACGCGGGCGGTCCAACATCCGGTATTGCGTCGATTTCTGCACGACGTGAGCGCCCCCTTGTCCGCCGTCGCCCTGCACCTGGAGGCCGCGTCCCGGCGCGCCGCCAGAGGAGAGGACCCATCCGGGCCGCTCGCGACGGCCCGGAAGGAGCTGGCGCGCGCATTCGAGCTATTCGAGAAGGGCCGCGCTGAAATGCTCGGCGACGGCGGAAAATGAAGACGCTCATCGTCGAGGACGACGCGGGGACGCGCCGCGCGCTCGAGGACGCCATCCGGGAGCTTGGCGGCGAACCGCAGGCCGTC
>DATBIJ010000091.1:0-3279 GCA_036557025.1 Thermoanaerobaculia bacterium
AGCGCGACTTTTCCCGTCAGGCGGTGCCCTCGCCGGTCCGCGACGCGCCGAAGGGGCGAGGCGTCGTCCAGCTCGGGCCGCGTCATGGCTCTAGCGCAACACCGGAAGGGTCCCCGCGCGCTCGCGTTCCTCTCGCGCCTGCGAGAGCTCGGAGGGCAGCGGGAAATGCACGTCCTCGGGGACGGTCACGACCTCGCGGACTTCCTGTGCTCCCAGCGACACGAGGGCCTCGACGACGCCTTCGACGAGCACTTCCGGCGCGGAGGCCCCGGAGGTCACGCCGACGGCGCGCGCGCCGGACAGCCAGGCCGGATCGATGCCCGCCGCGTCCTCGATCAGGTAGGCGCGGGCCCCCGCCATGCGGGCCTCCTCGACCAGGCGGTTGGAGTTCGACGAGTTCTGAGAGCCCACGACCAGCACGACCGGCGCCTGCGCGGCGAGCTCGCGCACCGCCATCTGCCGGTTCTGCGTCGCGTAGCAGATGTCGTCCTTCGCCGGCGAGGCGATTGCGGGGAAGCGACGGCGCAGGGCCTCGACGATGGGGCGCGTGTCTTCCATCGACAGCGTGGTCTGCGTCGCGAACGCGACCCGCTGCGGGTCGGGCACAGCCACCGACTCCGCCTGCGCCACCGTCGAGATCAGGCTCACGCGTCCCTCGACCTCGCCCATCGTGCCGTCGACTTCCTCGTGGCCCGGGTGGCCGATCAACAGGATGTGGTAGCCCGCGCGAGCGAAGCGGATCGCCTCGAGATGGACCTTGGTAACCAGAGGACAGGTGGCGTCGATGACCTTCAGGCCGCGCGCGGCGGCCCGCTCCCGGACGGCCGGCGAAACGCCGTGGGCCGAGAAGATCACCCGGGCGCCGTCGGGAACCTCGTCGAGCTCGTCGACGAACTGCACGCCGCGCCGCTCGAACCCACGGACGACGTGGCGATTGTGAACGATCTCCTTGCGGACGTAGAGCGGCTCGTCATAGGCCCCGAGCGCCAGATCCACGATCTCGACGGCACGCACTACGCCGGCGCAGAAGCCGCGCGGGGCAGCCAGAAGCACGGTTTCCAGGGAGGTTTTGGCCTCGGCCATCGCGGCAATTCTACTTCGCCGGATTCGGCCGACCCGCCCTCAGCGGGGGGGTGAAAAGGAGGCCTCGGAAGGGCGCGTCCGGCGGGCTTCCCGGGCTTCCCGGTGGTAGAGACCCCATTCCAGCTCGCAGGTCTCGCAGATCGGACCCTCCGCCGGGCGGCCACAGCCCTCGTTGAGGCAGGTCTGGGTCGGACGGGCGGGTTTCACGGACTTTCTCCATCTCATGGCTTCCTCCCCTTCTCTCGCGGCGGCATGGGTCCGGTCAGGTAGTGCAGCAGCTCCCGCTCGCAGCGGTCGCGGTAGGTCTCGAAGCTCGCCTCGGGCTCCGGCTCGGTCAGCCACTGGAGCATGAGGCCGTCGAAGATCGCGCGCAGCGTGGACGCCGCCTCGACAGGGTCGCGCACGACGAACGCTCCCTGGCGCATGCCCTCCTCCACGATCGCCCGGTCGATGTCGCGGCAGCCTCGGTAGAAGCGCTCGCCGACCTCGCGGAACGGCTCCTTGCGGGCCGCCAGGCCGCAGAAGTCGATGTAGGCGCGGAAGAAGGCACGGTTCTTCGAGGGGGACGGGAAGATCAGCGCGACCAGCGCGCGGACCTTCTCCACGGGATCCTGCCGCGACTCCACGGCGTCCTTCATCCGGGCGTGGATCGAGTCGATGAGCCAGCCGAAGAGCTGACGGAAGAGGTCTTCCTTGGAGTCGAAGTAGTAGAGCGTGATTCCCTTGGAGACGCCCGCCCGCGCGGCGATGTCATCCAGGGTCACGGAGGAGAAGCCCTTCTCGGCGACGACTCGAAACGCCGCCTTCAACAGCGCCAGCCTCTTCTCCGCCTCCTGGGTCGCCGCGCTGCGTGCCATGCTTCCAGAATAACTGACTGGTCGGTCAATCGTCAAGGCGTGGCCGGGCCCTCGGGGCACCTCGGGGCGTAGACTCGCCGCGTGCGAATTCAACTCCTTCATTTCGCGTCGTTTCGCGACGCCGTCGGCCAGGAGTCGGAACAGCTCGAGCTGCCCGACGGAACCCGCGTCTCGGAGCTCTGGCTCGCGCTCCAGAGCCGGCACCCCTACTTCGGAGCGTTTCTGACCCCGCCGCCGGCCGCCGTCAACCGCGACTACGTGCCGGGCGACCGAGTCCTCTCCGACGGGGACGAAGTGGCCTTCCTGCCACCGGTCGCGGGAGGCTGAGATCTACATCACGCAGGCGCCCTTAGATCTCGCCGCCCTGCTCGCGCGGCCGCGCGCGAGCGACGGTGCTCTTTGCGTCTTCGTGGGCGTCGTGCGCGACCACCACGAGGGCAAGAAGACCGTCGCGATCTTCTACGAGGCGTACACCGAGATGGCCCAGATGGAGATGAGGCGGATCGCGCGGGAGCTGGAGGAAGAGTTTCCCGAGGCACGCGTCGCCTTCCAGCATCGCGTGGGCCGCCTCGCCGTGGGCGAGGCCTCCGTCGCCGTCGTCGCGAGCGCGCCCCACCGCGAGGAGGCCTTTCGCGCCTGCCGCGCCGCGATCGACCGAATCAAACAGACCGTGCCGATCTGGAAGAAGGAGATCCGGCCGGACGGGGCGGAGGAGTGGGTCATTCCGACGGAGCGCGGGAGGGGTGAATCGTAAATGGTGAATCGTGAATCGTAGAAGTCCACGATCTGCCCTGCGATTCACGATTTACGATTCACGATTTACGGCCCCGGCGCTCTGATAGCATCCCCCGTTTCGGAGGTTTTCCGGCATGAGCACACCCGCCAAGACCCGCGACTGGACGAGTCCCTCCCTGGACTCCGAGATCGTCCACCTGCGCGTGGAAAACGGCATCGCCATCGTCGAGATGGACGACCCGCCGGCCAACACCTACACCTACGCGATGATGCGCCAGCTCGACGAGGCGATCCTGCGCGCCCGCTTCGATTCCGAGGCCCACGTCATCGTCCTGCGCGGCAAGGGGGACCGGTTCTTCTCGGCGGGGGCGAACATCGGCATGCTCAACGCCGTCACCCCCGAGTTCAAGTACTACTTCTGCCTGCACGCCAACGAGACCCTGCTTCGCCTCGAGCACACCCCCAAGCTGGTCATCGCCGCGCTCAACGGGCACACCGTCGGCGGCGGTCTGGAGATCGCGATGGCCGCGGACATCCGGATCGCCCGCAAGGACGCCGGAAAGATCGGCCTGCCCGAGGTGACGCTCGGCGTGCTCCCGGGCAC
>DATBIJ010000092.1:0-5139 GCA_036557025.1 Thermoanaerobaculia bacterium
GCGCAAGGCTGCGGTTTTCAAAGCGCCCGCCTTCCGGCGGGCGCTTCTGTTTGCGGCCTCCGCCGGGCGCCGGGGGCGTGCCGTTTTCGTGGGAAGGATCGGTGCCGGCACCTCGTTTGCGCCGGTGGAGCGGGTCCCGCCGCCGCGACGGTCGCGGCCGCACGAACGCTCGGAGCACAATAGGGCATGAGCCGACGGGTCCTCATCATCGACGACGACGCCGCGATCCGGGACGCCGTCCGCACGACGCTCGAGTACGAGGGCTACGAGGTCCGAGAGGCCGCCGACGGCCCCTCGGGTCTGCAGGAGGCCGAGTCCAACCCGCCCGACCTCCTCTTGCTGGACGTGAAGATGCCCGGGCTCGACGGCCTGGAGGTCCTCGACCGCCTCGCGGCCCGAGACGGCGCGCCGCCGGTCGTGATGATCTCCGGACACGGCGACATCGCGACGGCGGTCGAGGCCACGCGCAAGGGTGCGGCGGACTTCCTCGAGAAGCCGCTGGCGCGCGAGCGGCTGCTGATCTCCGTCAAGAACGCGCTGTCGCGCAACGTGCTGGCTCAGGAAAACGCCGTCCTGCGGCGGCGGCTCGTCGACGAGTCGGTTCTCGTGGGGAAGAGCCCGGCGATGGCGCGCCTGCGCGAAGAGATCTCCCGGGCGGCCCCGACGGCCGCGACGGTCCTGATCCTCGGCGAGAGCGGCACGGGCAAGGAGCTCGTCGCGCGGGAGATCCACAAGCAGTCGCGGCTCTCGGCGGGTCCGTTCATCCAGGTCAACTGCGCCGCGATTCCCGAGGAGCTGATCGAGTCGGAGCTCTTCGGGCACGAGAAGGGCTCCTTCACCGGCGCCGTGCGCCGCCAGACCGGCAAGTTCGTCGAGGCCGACGGCGGCACGATCTTCCTGGACGAGGTCGGCGACATGTCCGCGCGGGCGCAGGCGAAGGTCCTTCGCGTGCTCGAGGCGGGCGAAGTCGAGCCGGTCGGCGCGGCGCGCGTGCGTCGCGTGAGCGTGCGCGTGATCGCCGCGACCAACCGCGACCTGACCGAAGCGATCCGGGCGTCGCGCTTCCGCGAGGACCTGTACTTCCGCCTGAACGTCGTGCCCCTGCGCACGCCGCCGCTGCGCGAGCGCACGGAAGACCTGCCGGAGCTGGTCGACTATTTCGCGAAGCTCTTCTCGGAGCGAGACCACCGCCGCCCCCGCCGCTTCGATGCGGGCGCCATCGCCGTGCTCCAGGCGCGCAACTGGGCCGGCAACGTCCGGGAGCTGAAGAATCTCGTCGAGCGGGTCCTGATCATGACCGACGCGGACCCGATCGAGGCCAAGGACCTGCCGCCGGAGGCCCGCGTTTCCCCGACCGAGATCTCCGACCGCGGCATCCAGCTCGAGACGCTCTCGGACTTCAAGGAGTATGCGGAGCGGCAGTTCCTCGTCGCCAAGCTGCGCGAGAACGGTTGGAACATCAGCCGAACGGCGGAGCGGATCCATACGCCGCGCTCGAACCTCTACAAGAAGATCGAGCACCATGGGATCAAGAGGGAAGGGGAGTCGGAGAAGTAGACTCCCTCGGGTGGTGACGCTCGCCGACTTCGAATCGACCGGGGCCCTCCTGACGGGTCATTTTCGTCTCTCCTCCGGCCTCCACTCGGATCGCTACCTGCAGTGCGCGCGCCTGCTGATGTGGCCCGCCCGCGCGGAGGCGGCGGGTCGGGAGCTCGCGGAGGAGCTGTCGGCCTTCATGCCCGACCTCGTCGTTTCGCCGGCGCTCGGGGGACTCCTGATCGGGCACGAGACCGCGCGGGCGCTCTCGAAGCGCTTTCTGTTCGTCGAGCGGGTCGACGGCAGCTTCGCGCTGCGGCGCGGATTCGCGATCGCGCCGGGCGAGCGGGTCGTGCTCGTCGAGGACGTGTTCACGACGGGCAAATCGACCCGCGAGACGGCGGCGGCGGTCGAGGCCGCCGGCGGCACGGTCGTCGGCGCCGGATCGATCGTGGACCGCGGCCTGCCGGCGAGAGCCCTGCCGGTTCCATGGAAATCCCTGCTCGCGCTGGACGCGCCGGCCTGGGCCGCCGACGCGTGCCCGCTCTGCGCGAAGGGGCTGCCGCTGGACACTCCCGGCTCGCGATTCACGTCCCGGTGAGGCGCCTCCAGTAAGATCCCCGCATGCAACTCCAGCGCATCTGCGTCTACTGCGGTTCGGGCGACGCCAAGCCGCCGGCGATCGAAAAGGAGCTCCGGGAGTTCGGGCGGGCGCTCGCGAAGCGAGGCGTGACGCTGGTGTACGGCGGCGCGTCGACCGGCCTCATGGGCGCGCTCGCCGACGAAACGCTGGGAGCCGCCGGAAAGGTCATCGGCATCATCCCCAAGGCGCTCGAGGGCCGCGAGGTCGCGCACCGGGGCCTGACCGAGCTGAAGGTCGTCGAGACCATGCACGAGCGCGAGCAGCTGATGTTCGAGCTGGCGGACGGGTTCGTCGCGTTTCCCGGCGGCTTCGGGACGCTCGAAGAGGTGATCGAGATGATCACCTGGAAGCGCATGGGCATCCACGGCAAGCCGATCCTGCTGGTGAACGTCGGCGGCTACTTCAACCCGCTGCTGCAACAGTTCGACGCCGCGATCGCGACGGGCTTTGCGCGCCGCGAGGATCGGGTGCTCTTCTCGATCGCCGACAACGCCGCGCAGGCGATGACGATGCTGGAGGGCGCGCCGGTGCTCGACCGCAAGGCGGGCGACTGGGCCTAGACGTCGCTCTCGCTCGCTCGGGATCTGCCTTCGGCTCGCCGCTTCGCTGGCTCGCCGACGGCACCGGCGATCGGCTTCGGCCGGGCGCGGCCTCGCCGCTCGCCTGATCCCTCGACTCGCTCCCGCGACCGCGGCGCGGGCCTCCACCCCTCTGGGTGACTTCCCGCGCCGCGAACTCTTGAACCACGGCCGCGGACAAGCCCTCTCCAAGGCCCCGCGACAGGGCACCCAAGCGAGTGAAGGCGTCGGTATTAGAGTCGCGCCGACATGTCCCGTGACGTCTTCGTCCTCGGAGGCACCGGCTACATCGGGTCGCGCCTGATCCCCGCGCTGCTTTCGCGTGGCCATCGCGTCCGCGCGCTCGCGCGCGAGGAGTCCGCCGGCCGCGTGCCGCCGGGCGCCACGCCCGTGCTGGGCAACGCGCTCTCCGTCGAGACCTTCGCGGGAGCGGTGCGCTCCGGCGACACCCTCGTCCACCTGATCGGGACGCCGCACCCGAGCCCGTCGAAGGCGGCGGAGTTTCAGCGCGTCGACCTCGCCTCGGCCCGGGCGGCGGCGCAGGCGGCCGAGCGAGCCGGCGCGGCCCATGTCGTCTACGTCAGCGTGGCCCAGCCGGCCCCGGTCATGCGGGCCTACGTCGAGGCCCGCGCCGCCGCCGAGCAGGCGTTTCGGGACACCGGCGTGGCGGCGAGCTTCCTGCGGCCCTGGTACGTCCTGGGTCCCGGGCACTGGTGGCCGATCCTGCTGCTGCCCGGATACTTCGTCGGCGGACTGCTGCCGCCGTTTCGGGCGACGTCGCGACGTCTGGGCCTCGTGACCATCGGTCAGATGATCGCGGCGTTGCTCTGGGCGATCGAGAGCCCGCCGGCGCGCGGCGAGGTTCGGATCCTGGACGTGCCGGCGATTCGAACGGGGAGGACGCCATGAGGATTCGACGAAGCGTCGGGGCGGCGCTGTCCGCCGCCGCCCTGTTCGCGACCGCGGCGGGTCCGACGGGAAGGGCGGACGATGCGACGCGGCTTCGGGCGCTTCACGCGAAGGTGATGGAGGCGCACCGCAAGGGAGAGGTCGCGATGATCCTGGCCGACGACTCCGCCGACAACGTGGTCGTCAGCCGCGGCGAGGTCTTGCGTCCGACGCTCGAAGAGCGTCGCGCGCGGCTCGGGCCGTATCTTTCGAGCACGCGCTTCGAGGAGTACGTCGACGTCATCGAGCCCATCGTCAAGGTCTCCTCCGACGGCACGCTGGGATGGGTCATCGTCCAGGTCCGCGCGAAGGGCACGACGACCGCGCCGGACGGGGCGAAGACGCCGGTCGAGTTCGTGAGCGGATGGATCGAGCTCTACGAGAAGCGCGACGGCACGTGGTGGCGGGTGGGCAACGTGTCGAACTTCAAGCCTTAGGAGGCGGGCCGCCGCCTTCGCCCTCCCGCAGCTTGAGCTGCTCGAGCAGCGTGCGGTTGATCGCGACGAGGTCCGCGAGCAGCGCGATCAGGAACGTCTGGGCGCCGATCACGAGCAGGACCGCCGCGAGGATCAGCGACTGCACGTGCCCCGCGCGGTCGCCCGAGAGGAAGAACACGAGGAAGCGAACGCCCAGGGCCAGCCCGGCGAGCACGAAGAGCGCGGCGACGAACGAGAAGATCTTCAGCGGCTTGTAGAGGGCGGTGATGCGCAGGACGTTGGCGCCCTGGACGAGGACGTAGCGCGTCGCGGAGGTGAGCAGGCGGGAACGACGCTGGACCGGCCGGGCGGCCACCGGCACCGAGGCAACGCGCAGGCCCTTCGATCCCGCCTGGATCAGCGTTTCGAGCGTGTAGGTCATCCGCGAGAAGACGTTGACGCGCCGCGCCGCGTCCCGCGTCATTGCCCGGAATCCCGAGGTCGCGTCCGCGACGTCGAGTCCCGAAGCCTGCCGCACGACCCAGCTGCCCAACCTCTGGAGCAGGCGCTTGCCGGCGGAGAAATGGGCGAGGCGTCCGGGGCCGCGGTCGCCGACGACGACGTCCGCGCGCCCGTCGAGGATCGGGGCGAGCAGCGCGGGAAGGTCCGCCGGGTCGTACTGGAGGTCGGCGTCGAAGTTCACGATCACGTCGGCGCCCATCGCCAGCGCCTCGGCGAGTCCGGCCGAGAACGCCGCCGCGAGGCCGAAATGCGTCGGGAAGGAGAGGACGCGATCCGCGCCCGCCGCGCGCGCCGCCTCCGCCGTTCCGTCGTCGGAGCCGTCGTCCACGACCAGGACCGCGACCTCGGAGAAGCCCGCGAGGCGGCGGGGCAGGGACTGGATTGCCGCGGGAAGGCTCTCGCGCTCGTTCCAGGCAGGGATCTGGATGACGAGCTACATGCGGGCACGACGCCACGCGCCACGACGAACAGCAGCGCCACCGCGCCGATCGCGCCC
>DATBIJ010000093.1:0-5692 GCA_036557025.1 Thermoanaerobaculia bacterium
GCGGTACGGGAGGCCGTGAAGGCCTCGATCGGCGACGCCAACCCGGACGTCGCGATCTCCGCGCTCGATCTGGCCGAAAAAAAGCGCGGCGACCCGGCGGCGCACGCGATCGCCGAGGCGGCGTGGGCGCACCCCCGCACCGTGATCCGGCGCCGGGCGCGCACGCTGCTGGTCTCGGGCTTCCGCGCGGATGCGGCGGCGTACCCCATGCCCGAGTACGACACGGGCAAGACGGCGAGCGACTACCGTGAGGCGCTGCGGGGATCTCGAACCGGAGAGGCCCGGGTCGTCACGGCCAAGGGCACGCTGAAGATCCGTCTGTCCCGGGCGGAGTCGCCGCTGACCGTGGACAACTTCGCGTCGCTCGCGGGCAAGGGGTACTTCGACGGCGCGCCGTTTCACCGCATCGTCCCCAACTTCGTCGTCCAGGACGGCGATCCCAGCGGAACCGGCTGGGGCGGCCCGGGCTACGAGATCCGCGACGAAATCAACTCGATTCCCTACGGCACGGGGACCGTCGGGATGGCCCTGTCCGGGCCGGACACCGGCGGGAGCCAGTGGTTCATCACCCACTCGCCCCAGCCGCACCTGGACGGCCGCTACACGGTCTTCGGACAGCTCCTCGAGGGTTGGGACGTTCTCGAGCGGCTCGAGCAGGGCGATCGAATCCAGAGCCTGACCGTCTCCATGATTCCGCAATGAGCCCGGAAGGCGCGCCATGCCCTCGGTGTCCCGGTTCCTGCAGCTGGCGGGCCTCGTCGTGACCGGCGTCGGCTTCTTCGACGGTGTCTTCACGGGCAACGCGCGGCGCGAGCTCGTCTTTCTCGGGATCGGCGTCGTGCTCTTCTTCGCCGGGCGGGCACTGGATCGGGGCAAGCCTTGAGGCCGATCGTGCTCGCGACGCGGGCCCTGCCCGAACCCTCGCTCTCCACGCTGGAGCCGGACTTCGAGGTGCGTGTGCTCGGATGGGCGCCCTCTGCGGAGGAGTTGGCGGTCGAGGTCGCCGACGCCGACGCGCTGATTACGCTCGTGTCGGACCCGGTGACCGAGGCGGTCCTGGAGGCCGGCTCGAAGCTTCGAATCGTCGCCAACTACGGCGTCGGCGTCGACAACATCGATCGGGTTGCGGCCGCGGCGCGCGGAATCGTCGTGACGCACACCCCCAACGTCCTGACGGACGCCACGGCGGATTTGACGATGGCGCTCCTGCTCGCCCTCTCGCGCCGCATGATCGAAGGCGACCGCATGGTCCGGGCCGGCGGCTTCGCGGGCTGGTCGCCGGAGCTTCTGCTGGGTTGGGAGCTCAAGGGCAAGGTCCTCGGCATCGCCGGGCCCGGCCGCATCGGCCGCGCCGTCGCCCACCGGGCGCGCGCCTTCGGGCTAACCGTGATCGCCTGGGGACGCTCCGCGCGCGACGAGAACGACCCCGACGACCCGCCGCGCGTCTCCTTCGAAGAGCTGCTGCGCCGCGCCGACGTCGTCTCTCTGCACCTGCCGTTGAACGACGAGACCCGGCACCTCTTCAATCGGCGGGCCTTCGAGCGGATGAAGCCCGGTGCGGTCCTGCTGAACACGGCCCGGGGGGCGCTCGTCGAGGAGGCGGCGCTGGTGCGTGCACTGGACGCCGGCACTCTGGCCGGGGCGGGCCTCGACGTCTTCGAGAACGAGCCCTCGGTCGCGCCCGCGCTCCTCGACGACGACCGGGTCGTGCTGATGCCGCATGCGGGCAGCGCGACGGTGGAGACCCGCCGCGAGATGGCGCGTGTCGTGGCGGAGGACGTCCGCCGGGTACTCACCGGCGAGAAGCCCCTGCGCGCGGTCGCCGAAGAGACGGGAAGCCGCAAGCGGCGCGGGGGAGAGCGGTGAAGCGCCGCCGCGGCCACTCGTTCACGCCCGTCGACGTCGCCGCCGAGGGCCTGCTCCGTCGGCTCGCGCGCGGCGAGAGCTCACTGTCGTGGCTTCAGGCCCGCTGGAGCCGGATCGTGGGGGAGCCGCTCTCGCGCAAGATCGCCCCAGGCGGCATCCATGGCCGACACCTGACCCTGCGCCTCCTCGACCCCGCCTGGCGCAAGCCCGTCGAGGCCACCCTCCCCGAGCTCGAGAAGAAGCTCGAGAGGGAGATGCCGGGAGCGAAGTGGAGCGTCGAGTTGGAGAAGCCGGTGAATCGTAAGTTGTGAATCGTTAGTCGATTCCCGATTCCCGATTCCCGATTCCCGATTCCCGATTCCCGATTCACGATTCACGATTCACGAAAGGAAGCGACCCATGACCTCCACCGAGTTCCTCGACGCATTGGACGCCCTCGTGGCGGAAAAGCACCTGCTCAAGCACCCCTTCTACGTCCTCTGGAGCGAGGGGAAGCTCACGCGCGACACGCTGAAGGAGTACGCGATCTCCTACTACCCGCAGGTCGCGAACTTCCCGCGCTACGTCTCGGGCGTGCACGCGGGCTGCGAGGACGCCGGCCTGCGGCAGGAGCTGCTGGAGAACCTGATCGAGGAAGAGCGGGGCGAGCTGAACCATCCGGCCCTCTGGCGGCGATTCGCCGCGGCGCTGGGCGCCGGGGACGGGGAGCTGTCGGCGGCGCCGCGCACTCCGGAAGTCGCCGCGGCGGTCGCGAGCTTCCTCGCGGTGACCCACGACGGCGAGACCGCGGAAGGCCTCGCCGGGCTCTACGCCTACGAGTCCCAGATCCCGGAAATCTCGAAGACCAAGCGGGAGGGGCTGGCGGCGTTCTACGGCATCACCGACGAGCAGGCCGTGCGCTTCTTCACGGTCCACGAGACGGCGGACGTGTGGCACCGGCAGGTCGAGCGCGAGGCGCTCGGGCGCGTGGCCGACACTCCCGAATCCCGCGAGAAGGCCCTGGCTGCGGCGCGCCGCTGCCTCGACGCCTTGAACGGCGCGCTCGACGGCGTCGTGCGGGAGAACCGGCTTAGCTGTTAGGCGAGGCGCGGCGTCGAGACGGGACCCAAGCCCTGGTCGCTAGAATCGGTCGGCCGCCGTTCGCGGAGCGAACGCCGCGGCCAAGTCTTCGCGCCGTTCTCCTGGATGCCGGCGCCACGCTCGTCCACCCGGACCCTCCGGTCGAAGTCGTGTACGCGCGCGAGCTCGCGCGCCTGGGCGTCGACGTCACCCGGGACCGGCTCGGCGAGGCCCTGACCGGCCTCTGGAGCGAGGTGCGCGAGCAGCCGGGCGAGCGCTATGGGGGAGTCCGCGGCGAAGAGGGATTCTGGCGGAGCTTTCTCGACCGCCTTCGCTCGCGGCTCGACGGGCAGCCGATGCCGCCCGAGTCCTTCGAGCGGCTGGCGGTCCATTTTCGATCCCCGCGTTCCTGGGCCGTCTATCCCGACGTGCGCCCCGCGCTGACCGCCCTGCGGGAGCGCGGGCTGCGTCTCGCCGTCGTCTCCAACTGGGACTCGCACTTGCCGCGCCTGCTCGAGGGCCTCGGCCTCGCACCCCACTTCGCGGCGATCGCGGTCTCCGCGATCGAGGAGGTCGGGAAGCCCGACCCGGAGATCTTCCGACGCGCCTGCGTCCGGCTGGGCATCGCGCCCGTCGAGAGCCTGCACGTCGGCGACCTGCTCGAGGAGGATTACGAGGGCGCGCGCGCCGCCGGCCTGCGGGCCCTCCTGCTGGACCGCGGCGGACACCATCCGGATCATCCCGACCGGATCACGAGCCTCCACGAGATCGCCGACCGCCTCGACGCTTCCTGACGAATCCCTATCGACTATCCCCCCCGGGCTCCCATATCCTTCCGGCCAACTTGAATCCCCTCTTTCGACGGAAATCGCTCGATGCCCTCATGGCCGACGCGGAGGCGCCCGAGCGGCACCTTCGGCGCGCGCTGGGGCCGATCGAGCTGATCGCGCTCGGCATCGGCGCGGTCATCGGGGCGGGGATCTTCGCGACCGTGGGAACGGCGGCCGCCGGCGGCGCCCACCACGTCGGCGCCGGCCCGGCGATCGTCATCTCCTTCCTGATCACGGCGATCGGCTGCGGGCTCTGCGCGCTCTGCTACGCGGAGTTCGCCTCGCTCGTGCCGGTCTCGGGCAGCGCCTACACCTACTCCTACGCGACGCTGGGGGAGTTCGTGGCGTGGATCATCGGCTGGGACCTGATCATCGAGTACGCGATGGGCAACGTCGCCGTCGCGGTCTCCTGGTCCGGCTACTTCTGCGAGCTGATGAAGGGCTTCGGACTCGACATCCCGGCCTGGCTGCGAACCGACCTGAAGACGGCCCTTCACTCGCCGGAGATCCTGCAGAGCGCCCCGCACCTGGGCAGCATTCCGATCGTGTTCAACCTGCCGGCGGTGCTGATCACGGCCCTGATCACATGGGTTCTCGTCATCGGAATCAAGGAGTCCTCCCGATTCAACACGGGGCTGGTGCTGCTGAAGGTCGTGATCATCCTGTTCTTCATCGTCGTGGGAGCCTTCTACGTCAAGCCGGAGAACTGGACGCCCTTCGCGCCCAACGGGTGGCAGGGCATCGGCGTCGGGGCGGCGCTGATCTTCTTCGCCTACATCGGATTCGACGCCGTGTCGACGGCGGCCGAGGAGTGCCGCAATCCCCAGAAGGACATGCCCATCGGCATGATGGGGACGCTCGCGATCTGCACCCTGATCTACATCGCGGTCGCGCTCGTGCTGACCGGGATCGTCCCGCTCGACGCCATCAAGGGCTCCGCCGAGCCGCTCGCGAAGGCCTTCTCGATCCTCGGCATGAACTGGGCGGCCGGAATCGTGGCCTTCGGGGCGGTGATCGCGACGGCCGCGGTGCTGCTGGTCTTCCAGCTCGGCCAGGCCCGCATCTTCTTCTCCATGGCGCGCGACGGGCTGCTTCCCCGGGGGTTCGCGGCGGTCCACCCGCGCTATTTGACCCCCCACAAGACGACGATCTGGATCGGCGTCGCCGTGGCCCTGCTCGCGGCCTTCGCAAACCTGGACGTCTTCGTCGAGCTGACGAACATCGGCACCCTGTTCGCCTTCATCCTGGTCTGCGCGGCCGTGATCATCCTGCGCCGCCGCGAACCCAATCGGCCGCGTCCCTTCCGCACGCCGTTCGTGCCGTGGGTCCCGCTCTTCGGGATCGCGGTCTGCCTCTATCTGATGATGAACCTGCCGGCGGCCACGTGGATCCGCTTCGGGATCTGGCTGCTGATCGGCGTGGTGATCTACTTCGCCTACGGCTTCAAGCGCAGCCGGCTGGCGAACCCGGGCCGCTGAACCGACCTCGCGCTCCCCGCCAGACCCCGGAAATATCCCTTCCCCTTCGATGTTGCTCCTTTCAAAGGAGGATCCCCGGATGGTTCGACGTGCTTTGCTCGCTCTGCTCGCGGTGGGGATGGCGTCGCCGCTGCTCGCCGGTGCGGCGTCGCAGAAGTTCGACTGGAAGCCGGTGAACGGGCTTCAGGACGTCAAGGTCGAGTCGGACAAGGTCATCGTGTCGCGGGTCGAGTTCGACCTGGGATCGACGCTCAAGGGCACGCCCGCACGGCGCTCCAGTGCCAAGGTCACGTTGCGGGTGGACAACGATGGGTTCCTCGATCAGCAGATCGGCGTCGCCATCGTCGTCTTCGACGCGGAGGGAAACGTCGTCGCGGCGGGCTCCAACGGGACCAAGTGGGGCTACCTGAACGACGGCGACCGGGCCTACTACACGATCAGCTTTCCCTACCTCTACCG
>DATBIJ010000094.1:0-2170 GCA_036557025.1 Thermoanaerobaculia bacterium
TCCCAGCCCTCAATATCTCAGCCCGCGAACAGCTCCGCGATCTTCGCCTCCAGCCCCTCGAAGGGCGGCGCATCGAGCTTCTCGCCCGCGCCGCGCGTCTCACGGTGGACCATGCGGCCGGCCTCGTTCTCGTAGATCTCGACGCGGCGCTTCTTCACGTCCACCAGCCAGACCCACGCGACGCCCATCAGGCCGTAGGCCTCCATCTTCGGTCCGCGGTCGAAGTCTTCCGTCGTCGGAGAGAGGACCTCGGCGGCCCAGAAGGGCGGCGTCGAGAAGGGGTTCTCTGACGGGTTCGGCCAGCCGCCCTTCGACTTGCGCCACACCGCACAGTCCGGCACGACGCGCGATGCGGCCTCCTCGGATCGGATCTCGACGTCCTGCAAGTGATGCCACTCCTGAGGCCGCCGCGCGCAGAAATTGTGGACAGCTGCCGAAAGGGCTGCGGCGGCATAACCGTGCCCGCGCGCCCCCCGCGGCGTCATGTGGAACACGCCGACGGCGATCTGGGCGGTGCTGCCTTCGGGCTCGGCCTGGACGATCCTGTCCAGCTCCGCGAATCTCTCGGCCAGATCGGCGGCCCGCGCGGGCATGGCCATAGTCTAGACCTCGCTTTCCGGGCCGCCGGCCGGCGCTCCACACCTCTTCATCGTCGCGAGTGCCTCAGTTCGGAAAGTGCAGCCCCAGCGCCGCCGCCAGGAACACCGCCATCTGCCCCCGCGTGAGCGGAGCGTCCGGACAGAAGTTCGGGTTCGGCGCCGGCGTGCATCCCCCGGTGATCCCGGCAGCCGCGAGCGCCTCGATGAACCGGAAGAACGCATGCGTCGTCGGAACGTCCGAGAACGTCGCCGTCGCCGGCGCCGGGCTCACCTGGAGGTGGTACCAGATGCGAACGGCGCGCGCCGAGGTTCCGGCTCCTCCAGCAAAGACGAGGGTGACGGCGTAGGTCTCCTCGGCATTGTCGATGGCCCTTGGCGGCGTGAGGTTCGAGGCGAAGGTCGAGCAACCGGGAGTGGAAGCATCGCCCGTCTCGACGCCGCCGCCTGGCGGAATCACCGCCGTATCCGCGTTGAGGGGAGCGACCAGGAAGAAGGCGCCCAGCCTCGCCGTCGCGCTGTCGTCGCAACCTTCCAGCTCGATCGCGTCGACCAGTGCGCCGTTGGGGAGTGAGAGCGGCGCCAGGAGCTGGCAATCCGTGACCAGGCAGGTGCGGCGGGCGTCGTCCGCGCCGAAGTTGGCCGCGCCTGCCGAATCGAGCGGATTGAAGCCCCAGGCGTTGATCGTGAGGATGGTGTTGGACTGTCCATAGGTCTCGAGCGCCTTCCTGCGTTCCACGCGATTCGTCGCGGCCGCCGCCGCGATGCTCGGGCGGGCGTCGACCTGAGCCGCGGCGGTGCCGCCAGACAGAGCGACCGCGAGACACACGACGGCCATACGGACGATTGGTGAGCGAGTCATTCGTGCCTCCTTCGGATGCGGTGGGCTGTTTTGCGGAAGAGTCTATGCCGGTCCCGAGAAACGCTCCTTCGCCGACCTCCGACCTCTACTCGAGACTCCAACGAAGCTCTCTTCCACACTGCCGCGCCCAGCGCTCGATCAGCTCGACGGTTGGATTGCTGCCGGCTCGTTCCGCGCGCGCAACCGCCTGTTGCGACACGCCGAGTACCTGCGCGAGCTCCTCCTGCGTCAGGCTCGCCTGCTCCCGTGCGAGCCGCAGGAGATACCCGGGCGGATCGTTTTCCCATGCGGGGAGTCGTCCCCAGCGCCGCAGCGTCTTCCACTCGATGTAGCTTCGCGGACGCCTCCGGCGCAGATCCGGAGGCAACGTGGGCGGCCGCTTCGGCCTCGGCGAGCGGTAGATCAGGGGACCGCGCGTACCCATTCCTCGAGCTCCGTCTCGCCTGGCTCTCGGTCACCCAGCCGTCCGTCGAATCGCAAGAGCGACTCCAGAGCGCGACCGACGCCCTTCGACTCCGCCGCGGCATCGAGCCGGGCCGCGTCAATATTCGATCGCTGACGTCGTAGAAGTAGCAGCGCGCCGACCGCATCCTGCGCCACCTCCCAGAACTGCCAGGACGCCAGGCGGTCGGCGATCAGGTCCTCGGCGCTCAGGACGAGGACATCCACCTGACCGACGCGCACGACGCCCGATGACTCTCCCGGGGAGAGC
>DATBIJ010000095.1:0-1658 GCA_036557025.1 Thermoanaerobaculia bacterium
CGCGAAGTCGCCGCCGCGCCGCGAGGCCATCCGCTTCCAGAGCCGCTGCAGGCTGCCCGCGCCTTCGCGTTCCTCCAGCCACTCGAAGTAGCTCGATCCCACGAGGTAGGCCATCGATCCGCCGAGCCAGCCCGAGGTCAGGGAGAGGGCGCCGTAGGACGGCAGCTTTCCCTCGATCGCGAAGCGGCGCAGAACCATCGCGCGGAAGCTCGAGCTCGGCCGCCCGGTTCCCGTCAGCGCACCTTCGACGAGCGTGGCGTAGCCCTCGAACGCCCAGCGCGGCGATTTCAGCGCGACCGGCCCGAGAGGCAGCGGCAACAGGCGCGAGATCCATCCCGCGCGATTGCTGGGCCAGGTCAGGTGCGCGATGTGCGCGACCTCATGGACGGAGACCAGGTCCATCCAGTCCGTGAAGTCCCCGATGCCCGACTCCGCCTCGGGCGGGAAAGCCCAGAGAACGATGACCGGCCGATCGAGAAACGGCAGCGCCATGCCGTTGGAGTCGGCGCGGGGATCGGCGACGATCACGTCGATCAGCTTCGACGGCGCGTAGCCCACGAAGTCGCGGACCGCGGCGTGGATCGGCTCGATCGTGGCGGCGGTCCGGCGGGCCCAGGCCTCGAAAGGCTCCGGATAGTGGATGCGGAAGTGCGCCGTCATGATCGTGCGCCATTCCTGCGAAGGCGCCTGCGCCGCAGCGACACCGGCGAAAAGCGCGAGGGCCGCGGCGGCGCTCCACCTCATCGGCCTCGGAAGGTAGCAGGGTTCCGGCGAGGACGGTAGACTGAAGGCACTTCGAAACGGAGGCTCCATGCCGCGCGTGCGCGCTCTCCTCCTGGCGCTCGTCTTCGCGGTCCGACCTTCGCTCGCCGACGACTCCCGGGATTGTCTCGATCTCTCCGCGCGTCTGGATCAGGACACCACGAGCCCTTCGGGCGTCCGGGTCCTCGTCACGGGGCGCAACCATTGCGCGGAGACCCTGGACGGCTACGCCTGCCGCTTCCGGGTCCGGGCTCTCGGCGCCGGCAACAAGGAGATCGCGACGCAGAACGGCACCTTCGGCGACCCCGTCGCGCCGCGCGCGACGGTCGAGACCCTGGTTTTCGTGGTGTGCGATCCGGAGCGGGTCCGCTCCGTCACGGTCGAGGCCGACCGGTAGCGACCAGAGGCTCGATACCCAGTCCCGGCGCGTCGAGGACGCGCATCGTCCCGTCCTCGAGGAGGAAGCCTCCGCTCGCGACGTCCCGGGCGAGGTCGAGGCTGCCGTCGAGGTCCAGATACTTCGTCGCGGGCGAAGAGAGCGCCGCGTGGAGGGCGGCGGCGATCGCGACGACGCTCTCGTCCATGCAACCCCACATGAGGTCGATGCCGGAGAGCTCCGCAACCGTCGCGATCCGGAGCGCGGGAAGGACGCCGCCGCACTTCATCAGCTTGATGTTGAAGATGCCGGCCGCCCGCGGGGGCTCCGCGAGCCGCAGCGCGTCGCGGTCGGAGAGCAGCGCCTCGTCGGCCGCGATCCGGTCCCGCACGTTCTCGGGGAAGGCCCGGAGCGCCGCGACGTCCCACGCGGGGACCGGCTGCTCGAGAAACTCCAGATCGAGCGTCTCGGTCTCGCGGAAGAAACGCAGCGTCTGCTCCGCCGTGTACCCCTGGTTGGC
>DATBIJ010000096.1:0-6096 GCA_036557025.1 Thermoanaerobaculia bacterium
AGCGCGAGCCGCACGCCGATCTCGCGCGTCCGCCGCGACACGCCGTAGGAGACGACCGCGTAGATGCCGACCGCGGCGAGCGCCAGCAGCAGAGGCCCGAGCACCGCGAACATCCGGGCCGGGATGCGTCGGAAGATCAGATTCGTCTCGATGTGCTCCGAGAGCGTGCGCACGTTGTAGAGCGGCAGGCCCGGGTCGAGCCCGCGCAGCACGCCGCGAACGCCGGCCGTCAGCGACTTCTCCCTTTCCGGCCGCGTGCGGGCATGGATCTCGCCACGCGGCGCCGGCCGGTCCCGATAGGAAAAGTAGACCGCGGGTGTCGGCGGCTCGCCGAAGGCCTCCGAGAGCGAGTTCGCGACGACCCCGACGATCGTGTAGGTGCGCCCGGCCGACTCCAGGCGGCGCCCGATCGGCTCGCGTCCCGCAAGAAACCGCCGGGTGAACTCCTGGTTGACCAGCGCCTGCGGCGGCGCCGCCGTGTCGGAAAGATCCGCGAAGTCCCTCCCCGCCAGGACCGGAATGCCCATCGTGCGGAAGTACCCCGGCGTCACGGTGTTCGAGAGCGCCTCGTCGAGCGAGCCGTCGGGGCGCGAGCGCCCCTCCAGCGAAAACGCGCGCACCGGCAGCCCGTGAATGTCCAACGGAACCGACATTGCGATCGCGGCGGACTCCACGCCGGGCAACCCGCGCACGCCCGCGAGCATTCGCGCCGCGAACTCGCGCGAGGCGGCGGGATCGCCGCCGCGCGAGGAGCGGTCGTACGCGGCGAGCAAGACGCCCTCGCGCCGGAAACCGGGATCCTCGCGCGTCTGCCGGAAGCTCTCGAGGAAGGACGCCGCGACGACGAGCACCACGAGCGCGAGGGCGACCTCGATCCCCATCAGGACGTCCCTCAGCGCGCTGCGCCGCGTCGCGCCCGCGCCGGATCGCAGCGTCCCCATCGGAGCGACGCGTGTCATCTGCAAGGCCGCGGGGATGCCGAAGAGCAGACCGCAGGAAACGCCCAGCAGCATCGCGAAGAGCAGGCCGAGGGCGTCGATCTGGGTCTCGAAGCGCAGCGGGAACGCGATCGCCAGAGGAACGTCGCGCAGGGCACGGGTCGCCCAGACCGCGATCGCAACGCCGAGCGCCGACCCCAGCGCCGCCAATATCATGTTCTCCGTCAGCAGCAGGCTCGCGATGCGCCAGCGTCCGGCGCCCAGCGCCTGCCGCACGGCCATCTCCTGATGCCGCGTGCTGGAGCGCGCCATCATCAGGCTGGCCGTGTTCCCGCAGACCACGAGCAGCAAGAGGAGCATCACGGCCTGGAGGATCGCGAGCCCCGTCACCAGCAGCCGCTGCGGCCCGCGCGGGGAGTCCCAATAGGAGAGGATTTCGCCGCGCAGCTGGGCGTTGGTGTCCGGGAAGTCGCGGGCGAGCTGGCGCATCGCATCGTCCAGCTCTTCCTGCGCCTGCCCGCGTGTGGCGCCCGGACGCAGGACGCCGACCGCGGCGTAGCCGCGCGCGCCCCGACTCTCCAGCTCGCGCGAGCCTCCCGTCAGCTCCGGCGCCATGGTGGCGGGGACCCAGAGATCGAAGGTCAGCCCGATCACCGTCCCGTGGAATCCCTCCGGCGCAATGCCGATGATCGTCAGGTTCCGCTCGCTCACCCGCAGCGTCCGCCCGACCGCGTCCGGCGCTCCGGCGAGCCTCGCCTTCCAGAAATCGTGGGAGACGACCACCACCGGCGCGCCGCCGGCGCGCGAGGCCTCCGCCGGCACGAAGAAACGTCCCCCCGAGGGCGAGAGCCCGAGCGCCGAAAAGTAGTTCCCCGACACGAGGAGTCCCCACGTACGCTCCGGGCGATCGGCCGTCCCCACCGTCATCGGGGCCATCCGAAAGACGAAGAGCTCGCGCAACGACGAGAGCCGCTCGCGCAGGTCGTGCGCCTCGAGCCAGGAGGTGCCGGGATAGGCGCCGGTCTCCGCCCGCGGCTCCACCAGCAGGAAGCTCCCGTCGCCGGAGACTCCGGGCAACGGGCGGAGCACACGGGCGTCGATCCAGGAGAAGACCGCGGTGTTGACGCCGATGCCCACGCCCAGCGACACGACGACGACCGCCGCGACCCACGGCATCCGGACGACGACCCGTCCGGCGTAGCGAATGTCCCGAAGGATCTCCGAAAAGAGAACGCGCGGCGAGATCACTTCGCCGGCTCGGCGGCACGCTTGCCCGCGACCTTCATATCGCCCATCGAGCCCGAGAAGTAGCCGGAGAGGGTCCCGTCCGCCTGGAGCTTGCCGCGAAACTCCATCGCCTCGAGATCGCCCTGGGCGGCGACCTGAAAGGAGAGCGCGCCGTCCGCGAACTCTCCCTGGATCGGAATGTCGGCCGCGCGGCCGTGCGTGAGGGTTCCGGTGACCTTCTTGCCGTCCTGCTTTAGAACGAGATCCATCGAGACGCTTCCGTGGGGGCTGTTCACGGACAGCGTCCATTTTCCGGCCACACCCGTGTGGTGCGCGTTGGCGGCGGACGCGGCGGCGAGAAGCAGGATCGCGAGGGCTCGAAGAATGCGGGGCATCGCTCTCTCCTCGATCACACCAGGCGCCTCGGCGTGAGGACGACCGTGCGAACGTCGTTGCCGCGTCGGATGGTCAGCTTCCGCGCGACGGGTTTCTCCAGCATCTCCAGAAGCTCCGAAAGAGAAGTCTGCGCAATCGCGCGGTCGTCGACGCGCGTCACCACGTCGTCCACCCGGATTCCGGCTTCCGAGGCCGGCGAGTGCTCGAGCACGTCGCGCACGCGGAAGGTCGCGTAGTCCTTGCCCAGCGCCTCGAAGGCGAGGCCGCTGAAGGCGCGGTCGAAGGGCTCGGAGAGGGAGGCGGTCGGCTCGAAGAGGATGCGATCGCGCCCGTAATCGAGGAAGAGCTTGAAACGCGAGAGCAGGGGCTGACCGATGTTGCCCTGGAGGTCGGCCTCCGCGAAGGCACCGGACTCGTCCTGCGTGAAGAGCGTGAGCGGACTCTTCAGCGTGTACGGCCCGATCGTCAACGCCGCCACGCGGCCGGTGCGGGCAGAGACGCCGCCGCCGGCCCCACCGGCTCCCATCGTGCGAATCGTCGGAAGATCCGCCCTCAACAGCGCGTGCTGCTTCACGAACGGCGAGTGGAGGGCGAGCGGCGATCCCGCGCCGACGTCGACGACGAACTTGCCCTTGATCGGCGTGCCGCCGACCGGCGTGACCTCGGCCTCGAGGACCGGATGCCCGTGTCGCCGCACGATCGGCACAGCGGCTCCGGGTCCCTGGTACACGAAGCCCTTCTTCTCGTGCAGGCGCAGGACGCTGGCGGCATAGTCGATCTCGACGACGTACTCCTCGATGAAGTCCTCGCCGAGGATCCCGTCGAAGTCGCGTCCGCTGAAGGGCGCCATGTGCGCGAGCGGCGCGGCGACCTTCACCGGCTCGGAGAATCCTTCGAGGCCCGCGAGCGTCCAGCTCGCGTCCTTGACGAACGCGCCCTTGAGCCGCTTCGCGCCGGCTCCACCGACGCCGATCTCCCCTTCCAGCCGCAGCGAAAGCTCTTTCGCCCGGTCGATGTCGATCATCGCGGCGCTGGCGCCGGTGTCCAGCACGAAGGAGAGCGGCCGAGAGCCGTTGACCTTGACCGGAACGTAGATGTGTTTGTTGATGAGCTCGAAGGGGATGGTCGCCAACGGCGCCGGGGGTGCGGGAACGAGGACGAGCGACAGCAAGGCGCCCAGGACGAGTGCGTGTGCCATGGGAAACGAACCTCCTTCTCGGGAGAGCCTAGTGGCCCCCTCCGTGGATCGCGCCGAGAATGCTGGAAAGCCAGTCGTGGGCGAAAAAGTGGAGGGCCAGCACCGAAGCGATCAGAATCCCCACGACGATCAGCAGGCGCGTGTTCGACCGACGCATACGCCACTCCTTCCTTCGACGTCGGAAGCCTATGAACCCGCCGCTGAACCGATCCTGAACCGCCCGTTCAGCCGGCATTCAGCCGGCCGTGCGCTATAAGGGACGGGGCAACGACGTGAGGGTTCTTCTCGTCGAGGACGAACCGCGGCTGGCGCGGCGGCTCGCCTCCGCGCTGGCGGAGGCGGGCTACGTCGTGGACGCCGCCGCCGACGGAGAGCGCGCGGAGTTCCTGGGCCAGACCGAGCGCTACGACGCGGTCGTCCTGGACTTGGGACTTCCGCGAATGGACGGGTTGACCGTCCTGCGACGCTGGCGCGACGCGGGGCAGAGCATGCCGGTGCTCGTGCTGACGGCGCGCGGAAGCTGGCACGAGAAGGTCCAGGGCATCGACGGCGGCGCGGACGACTACCTCTCCAAGCCCTTCCGCATGGAGGAGCTGCTGGCGAGGCTGCGGGGCCTGATCCGGCGAGCCGCCGGCCAGCTTCAGCCCGAGCTGCGTTGCGGCACCGTGAGCCTGGACCCGCGCGCGGCGCGAGTCACGAAGGACGGCGCCCCGGTGCGGCTGACCGCCCACGAGTTTCGCGTGCTGTCGTATCTGATGCACCACCGCGGCGAGGTCGTCTCGCAGGCGGAGCTGGCCGAGCACATCTACGCGAGCGACATCGACCGCGACTCCAACACGGTCGAGGTCTTCGTCGCGCGCCTGCGCCGCAAGCTGGGCCCCTCCTTCATCGAGACCGTCCGGGGCCTCGGATACCGCCTCGCGGCCGATTGAGATGCCGGCCTCTCTGCGTTCCCGGCTGGCGCTCGCGGCGGTCTTCCTGACGGTCGGCTTCTCTGCCTTCGTCGCGATCGTCTGGACGGTCGCGCCGCTGATCTACCCGGGCTGGCCGTACGTCGTCCACGGTTCCGTCAGAGCCCACCCGCACCTCTGGATCGTCGGAACGGTGCTGTTCACGGTCTCCGGCTACATCCTCGTGCGCCGCGCTCTCGCCTCGCTCGACCGGCTTCGCGCGCGCCTCGCCGAGGTCCACGCCGGACGCGAGCGCGCGCTGTCGGGGTCCTACCCGACCGAGGTCCAGCCGCTGGTGGACGACTTGAACGCCCTGCTCGAGCAGCGCGAGCAGACGGTTCGGCGTGCGCTGGCGAAGGCGGGCGATCTCGCACACGGCCTGAAGACGCCGCTGGCGGTCATGAGCCAGGAGGCCGAGCGCGCGGACACCGAGGCGGGCGGCGCGGCCGACGGCCTGGCCGCGACGGTTCTGGAGCAGGTCGAGCGCATGCGCCGCCAGATCGAGTCCCACCTCGCCCAGGCGCGCGCCGCGGCGACCGGCGCTAGGCCGGGAGCCCGCTGCCTCGTGCGGGAATCGGTGGACGGGCTCGTCCGGACGCTGTCGCGCCTTCACGCCGGGAAAGGGCTCACGATCCGCGTCGACGTCGCTCCGGGGTGCGCCGTTCGCGGTGGCCGCGAGGAGCTCGACGAGATGCTCGGCAACCTCCTGGACAACGCCTGCCAATGGGCAAGGACCCTCGTCGCGGTCGCGGCGGCCGATGAAGAGAGCCGCGTCGTCGTGACCGTCGACGACGATGGACCGGGCCTCCCGCCCGCGATGTGGGACACCGTCCTGCAGCGGGGCATCCGCGCGGACGAGGCCGCTCCGGGCTCGGGGCTGGGCCTCGCGATCGTGAGGGATCTCGCGGAGCTTGCCGGTGGATCGATCCGCCTCTCGCACTCGCCGCTGGGCGGCCTTCGGGCGACGCTGGAGCTGCCGGCCGCGTAGGCGAGAATGCGCGCCATGAAACCCCGACGCGCTCCGGCCAAGCCCGCGGCCAAATCCGCTTCCCGCGACGCGAAAGCGCAGGCGCGCGCGGCCGTTTCCTGGCTGAAGAGCCACGGCTCCAGGTCGGTCCGCGACGGCATGGCGCGCTACGGGATCCCTTCCGACGGCGCCTTCGGGGTCTCGATGGGCACGATCCAGAGGTA
Organism: Thermoanaerobaculia bacterium; assembly: GCA_036557025.1. Classification (GTDB taxonomy): domain Bacteria; phylum Acidobacteriota; class Thermoanaerobaculia; order UBA5066; family Gp7-AA6; genus DATBIJ01. The sequence continues at coordinate 5,901 of DATBIJ010000096.1, forward strand.
CGCCAAGAGCCTCGGCAAGAGCCACGCGCTCGCCGAAGAGCTCTGGAAAACGGGCCAGTACGAGTCGCGCATGCTCGTGGCGTACGTCGCGGAGCCCGCGCGGCTGACGGCGGCGCAGATGGATCGCTGGTGCAAGGACTTCGACAACTGGGCCGTCTGCGACACGCTCTGCTTCGCCCTCTTCGACAAGACGTCG
>DATBIJ010000097.1:0-7285 GCA_036557025.1 Thermoanaerobaculia bacterium
TCTGCGCGCACGGCGAGAGACTCGAGGATCTCTGCCGCCACCTTGTAGCGGCCCATCGGCATGATGTGCAGGCCTCGGGCCAGCCCCCGGATCCCGGCGGCGAGCTCCCGCGCGATCGCGAGGCCCTCGGCCTTCTCGTGCTCGGCGCCTTTCTCCGACGCCGCGCGCATCCGGGCGATGGTCTCCTCGGGAACCACGATGCCGGGAACCTCGTTGGCGAAGAAGAGCGTCTGCTTCAGCGAGAGCAGCGGGATCAGGCCGACGAGCAGGGGGATCGCGCGAGCCTCCTCGTGCGTGAGGAACTTCTCGAGCGCCGAGAGGTCGTAGACCGGCTGGGTCTGGGCGAAGGTCGCTCCCGCCTCGATCTTGGCGCGGATCTTCGAGCGCTCCGTCTCGACGTCGGAGGCCGCGGGGTTGGCGGCGCAGCCGATCGCGAAGGCGGTCGCCGCCGGAATCGCGTTGCCGGCGAGGTCCGCGCCGGCGTTGAGCCCGCGCGCGATCCGCAGCAGCCCGAGCACGTCGACTTCCGAGACCTGCTTGGCCTGCGGGTAATCCCCGATCTTCAACGGGTCGCCGCCCAGACAGAGCAGGGCCTTCAGCCCCAGGCCCGCCGCGCCGAGCAGATCGGACTGCAGGCCCAGCACGTTGCGGTCCCGCGTCGTGATCTGGACGACCGCGTCGAGCCCGGTGTCGCGCTGGACGATCGCGGCGGTGGCGATCGAGGACATGCGCAGGCGGGCCATCGGGTTGTCGGTGACGTTGACGGCGTCGACGCCCGCCGCCTTGAGCGCGCGCGCCCCTTCGAGCGCGGCCGCGAGGTCCACGCCGCGGGGCGGCTCGATCTCGGCGGTCACGACGAACGCCGAGGCGTCGGCGAGCCGGCGCTTCAGCCGGGAGGTCTCCAGGCGCGGCTCGGCGACGATCGCCGGCGCGGCCATCTCGGTGGCCACCGCGACGCGGGCCGGCGCTTCGCGGCGCCGCCCCGTGATCTCCCGGCTCATGGCGCGGATGTGCTCGGGCGTGGTGCCGCAGCAACCGCCGACGATCGCCGCTCCGGCCTGCGCGAAGGCCGCGGCGTGCTCGCGAAGGTAGTCCGGCGAGGAGAGGTAGACGTTGCGGCCGTGAACGACCGTCGGGTAGCCGGCGTTGGGCATCACCGACAACGGGACGGGAAGCGCGGGGAGCCGTCCGAAGACCTCGTGGGTCTCCTGCGGTCCGAGCGTGCAGTTCATGCCGACGACGTCCGCGCCCGCGGCGGCGAGCGTCGAGAGCGCGTGCCCCGCCTCCTCTCCGAAGGCGGTCCGGCCGTCGGCCAGGAACGTCATCTGCGCGACGAGCGGGATCTCGGGCGAGAGCCCGCGCACGGCGCGCACCGCCTCGGCCGCCTCCAGGAGGCTGCCGAAGGTCTCCAGCACGACCAGGTCCACGCCGGCCTCGAGCAGCACGCGGGCCTGCTCCTCGAAGATCTCCCGGACCTGCGCGAGGGTCAGCGTCCCGTACGGGCGCACGAGCGCTCCGAGCGGTCCCATCGACCCCGCGACGAAGAGGTACTCGCCCGCGGCGGACTCGCGCGCGAGGCGGACGCCTTCGCGGTTGATCTTCTCGAGGGAATCGCCCCACTCGTGGCGGGTCAGCTTGACCCGGTTGGCGTCCCACGTGTTGGTCGTGAGGATTCGGGCGCCCGCGTCGCGGTAGTCGTCGTGGACTTCGCGGACCGACTCCGGGTCGGTGAGGTTCAAGGGGGACTTGGCCTGCTCGGGTGAGGCGCCGCGCGAGGTCAGCAGGGTGCCGATGGCTCCATCGGCCAGCAGCACCTCCTCGGCTAGCGCGTGTCGAAATCCCTTCACGAAAAAACCTCCCGAACGGGAGGCCCGGCGATGGTGATCGCCGCCGCGGAGCCTCCCATCTTCTTCCCCAGCGGGGAATCCGGATTTGGCACCTGTCGGGCCCCGCCGCGACGCGGGCGCTCCGGTTGCCGTGGGGTCTCGCCCGCGGGCTCGCCGCGGGCCTCGGGCCGGTCCCTGACCCACTCTCGATGTTTCGCCGGCGATGCCGGCGCCGTCAAAGAACCGCCATGATCTTGCGGCCGCAGGCTCCGGGTGTCAACACATCGAGACACCCCTCGGCTGATAGGGTCGGCCCCTCGGGCCCTGCTCGCGGGCGCTCCATTCCGCGCTTCCGGAAAGGAGTTGCCATGCCGAAGACTCTGCTTCTTTGCCTCGGGCTCGTCGCCGGGGAGCTTCCCTGGAGCGAGCTCTCCCTGACCGTCGATCTGGAAACCTCCGTCTCGAGCGATCACGCGACGCTGGTGCGCGTGCGGGTCGTGAACCGGGGATTCCGCACCTGGCAGGGCCGGGACCTGCGCTTCGAGGTCCGCGCGCTCGACGGAGGCGTCGTGGTCGCCCGGCAGCGCGGCCGCTTCGGGCTGTCGCTGCCTCCGCACGGGATGCTCGAGACGCTCGTCGGCTTCCACGGTCGTTACGCCCGCTTCGAGGTCGTCCCGGTCTCTTCGCGGGGGTCGGATTCCAAGCGTCGCCGACGCGATTCCGAGGGCCGTTCGTCCGCTTGCCTTACAATCGATGAGATGAAGGTCCTCGTCGTCGGCGGGGGAGGGCGTGAGCATGCGTTGTGCTCCGCCCTGCGCCGGAGCCCGGCGGTCCGAGAGATCTACGCCGCGCCGGGCAACCCGGGCATCGCCGAGATCGCCGACTGCGTGCCGGTGGGCGCCGGGGACATCGTCGAGCTCGCCGACCTCGCCGAGAAGCTCCGCATCGACCTGACCGTCGTGGGCCCCGAGCTGGCCCTTTCGCTCGGGATCGTGGACGAGTTCTCCAAGCGCCAGCTCCCGATCTTCGGGCCGACGCGCCTGGCGGCCCAGATCGAGACCTCGAAGTCTTTCGCCAAGGAGTTCTTCCGCCGTCACGGGATCCCGACCGCCTCCGGTCTGACCTGCTCGAGCGCGGCGGACGCCAAGCGCGCGATCGACCACTTCAAGTTCCCGGCCGTGATCAAGGCCGACGGCCTCGCGGCCGGCAAGGGAGTCTTCACGGTCGACTCGAAGCAGGACGCCGAGCGCACGCTGCGCCTCTTCTTCGAGGAGCGGGTCTTCGGCGACGCCGGCGACCGCGTCATCGTGGAGGAGTTCCTGGAAGGGCAGGAGGCCTCGTTCCTCGCGGTCTGCGACGGCGAAACCGCCTCGCCGCTGCCGACGGCTCGGGACTACAAGAAGGTGTTCGACGGAGAGCGCGGGCCCAACACCGGAGGCATGGGCGGGCACTCCCCGGCGGGCGTGCTCGACTCCGCCGCCTCCTCGCGCATCCTCAAGGAGATCATCTGGCCGACGCTGCGGGGGCTCGCGGCGGAGCATCGCCCGTTCCGGGGCGTGCTCTACGCCGGGCTGATGATGACCGAGTCCGGCCCCAAGGTCCTGGAGTTCAACGCGCGCTTCGGCGATCCCGAGACCCAGGTCATCCTGCCGCGCGTGAAGAGCGATGTCGCGGAGGTTCTGCTCGCGGCGACGGAGGGACGCCTCGAGGAGTTCCCGGCGCTGGAGGTCCTGAGCGAGATCTGCGTGGGCGTCGTGCTCTGCTCCGGCGGGTATCCCGGCCACTTCGAGAAAGGCTTCCCGATCACGGGCCTGGGCGATGCGGCGCGCGTGCCGGGCGTGCAGATCTTCCACGCCGGGACCGCCCGCCGTGGGGAGCGGCTGGTGACGGCCGGAGGGCGCATCCTGGTCGTCACCGCGATGGCCCCGAGCATGTCCGAAGCCGCCTCACGCGCCTACGACGCGGCCGAGAAGATCCAGTTCGAGGGCAAGCACTTCCGCAAGGACATCGGACAGACCTATCGGCCCAGCCGCGTGTAGTCTCGCGGCCGCGAGCCGGTGCGCCATACGGCGCAGACCCCTAGCAAGCGCGCGCGACGGTCAATCGCCGCAGAGCGTCGACGTATCGGCGCAGGTCATCGGGAAGAACGACGCGTCCTTGGTATTCCGATCCTCGACGAGGTTGATGTAGCCCTCGATGGTCGGCGTGCTCTGGGTCGGGTTCAGCACGTCCGCGAACACGATCATGCTCGTGACCGACGAAGGGATGTTGAGGCTCGCCCAGACGTCGGTGATCTGCCGCGTCTCTCCCGGCTGCAGGTTGGAGAAGGTGAAGGTCTGCGCCATCAGGTTCCCCGTCGCCGTGTCGTAGAAGGACAACTGAACCGAGACGTTCTGGTTGGAGCCGTTGACGTCCGTGTTTCGGATGCCGAGGTTCGTGCGGATCGCGCCCGCGATGCCCGGGCTCGCCTTGGTGTCGCGGATGACCGCGACGAGAGACTCGCTCGCCGAGTCGAAGAAGAGCGACCCGTTGTACGCGAACCCGACCGTTCCCTGGTTCGGATCGGCCTCGACGAGACGGTTGTACGTGCGCGCGGACGCGACGCCCTCCCAGCCCTGCGCGGTCGGCAGGCCGTCGAAGGTCACGAGCACCGTTCCGATGGAGCCCGCGGCCGCGCCCGGCTGCAGGAGGCCCTCGCCCGCCATCCAGGCCACGAAGTCGTCCTGGTGGAACGTGTCGAAAGCCTGCAGCGTGATCGCCGCCCGGGAGTCGTTCGGGTTCGTGCGGAAGAACCCGTTGACGGTCGGGCAGGTCGACGCCGAGCAGATGTAGGAGTACTGAAAGCGGGCGATGACGTTGTTCGTGGAGGTGTTGTTCGTGAAGTCCACCGCGGTGCGAAACAGCGCGGAGCCCTGGACGCTGACCGCGAAGGGCAGCTCGACCGAGTAGGCGAGGGTCGGGGCGGCGGGTGCAGCGGCGTCGGTTCGCGCCGCCGCCGGGCGGATCGCCGGCGAGGAGCGCGGCGCCACGTTGCCCCGGCGCACGACCGGAGCCCGTTCCTGGGCCGTCGCCGTAGAGATCCCGGCAAGAAACAGACAGGCCGCGAGTGCGAGGCGAAGCGTTCTCATTTGAGCGTCTCCTCTTGGACCGGGCCCGTCCCGGCCGGCGGCGGTGAATCTAGCAAATTGCGAACCAGGTCGGGCAGGGCCCTTTGGAAGCTCCGGGGCCGTACCCTGCGGGTCGGCCCCGTCCTTGAGGGCGGACTCCCTGTCCTCCGCGGGGAGCATCGGGGAGGGCTATTTCAGCAGGGCCCGGATCTCCTTCTCGAAGTCCTTCTCGGTCCGGGGCCCGGAGAGCACCCGCGCTTTCTTGCCGGCGCGGTCATAGAGGACCGAGAACGGCAGCTCGCCTCCCCACGATTTGTCGACGGCGTCGATGAACTCGCCGTCGTCCCCGCCGCTCTTCTTACGGTAGTTCGGGAAGCTGGGCTTGGTTTCGCCGAGGAACTTCTCGACCGCGGGAATCTGGCTCGTCGTGTCGATCGAGACGCCGATCACCGAGAGGCCCTGGGACGAGAGCCGATCCTGAAGGCGGACCAGGGCCGGGAACTCCTCGCGGCAGGGCAGACACCAGCTCGCCCAGAAGTTGACGAGGACGACCTTGCCGCGCTCCTTCGCGACGCGGGCCGCGAGCTCCGTCGCGTCGAGCTCTCCGGCCAGACGAGAGGGCGCGGCCGGGGCGGCGGTCGAAAGCAGGAGGGCGGCGAGGGCCGCCCTCCGGAAATGTCGCGTCATCACGTTCGCGTTGTGTCCGCGTCCGAGGTTAGACCCTCTTGATCGTGCAGCCGAAAGCCTTCGTCTCGGCGTTCTTGATCGGCTGGCCGGCAAGGAGCTGGTCGAGCGCGTTCTTCAGGTCCGGGGACTGGACCTTGGCCGCGTCCTCGTAGTTCTCGTCGATGCGGCCGTGGTAGCGCAGCATTCCCTTGGAGTCGATCACGAAGACCTCGGGAGTGCGCTGGGCGCCGTAGAGATCGGCGATCTTGTTGTCGGTGTCCTTCAGGATCGTGAAGGTGTGGCCGTTCTTGGAGGCGTGCGTCTTCATCTCGTCGACGAGCTCCGCCTTGTTGCTGTTGATGCCGACGAACAGGACGCCCTTCGACGCATAGGCCTTCGCGATCTCCTGTTTGCGCTGGTTGTACCCCGCGTCATAGGGGCACTTGGTCGCGATGAACGCCAGCACCACGGCCTTGTTGGCCTTGAGAGCGTTCGAGAGCTGGAACGTGGAACCGTCGATCGCGGTCAGGGTGAAGTCGGGGGCCGCGGCGCCGATGGCCGGTCCGGCGGAGGCCGGAACGGCGAGGGCCAGGATCAGCATCGGGACGCCCAGGGCGGGCAGAACACGGGAACGTCGCATGGATCTCCTCCTCTAGGTTTCCTTGGCAATTCCGGGGGGCCGCCGGGATATTCCCACGCGGACGGGGCACGGCGCCTGTGCGGGATCAGCGCCGGCGCCCGAACCAGCCCCGGCCCGGCCCGCCGCCCTTCTCCAGACGCTCGAGCCGCGTCTCGAGGGTCTGCAGGCGGGTCTCCGCGGCGGAGAGCCGGCGCAGGGCGTCCTCCAGGCGGGCATCGGCGGCCTCGACGATTTCCTGGAGCACATGGGCATCCCCGGAGGATCGCAGGATGCCCCGGATCTCCTTGAGCCCGAGACCTTCCGAAGAGAGTCGCCGCACCATGCCGAATCGCTCGGCCTCCGCGTCGCTGTAGCGGCGGTGGCCGCCCGGTGTGGTGCGAACGCGGAAGAGGCCGGGCAGCTCCCGCTCGTAGAAGCGCAGCGTGGTGACCGGAATCCCGGTGCGTCGGGAGAGAGCCGAGATGGTCAGGTGGCGGGTCTCCGCCATTCGAGTTCCGAGTCCCGAATCCCGAGCCCCGCCTCTGCTTACACCGCGAATAGCGGTCTCGACACCACGGGATGGAATTTCCAGACGTACTTGTACCCGAAGGCGAACTCGACCGTGATCTCGTACTCGGCTTCGATCGTGATCTCCCGAGCGGAGCGGCGCACTTTGAGGTTCTGCTTGGTCACCGGGAGGCGCAGCTCCTGGGCTCGCATGAGGACGTCGTGCTCGATCACGTGGAGGGGCTTGATGGAGCCGAAGCCGGCCTGCTCCTGCATCGTGTCGTAGAACGTCGAGGTCGCGACCTTGACCGGAACGATCTTGATCAGAGCGTATCCGACCAGAACGAGGATACCCAGCCAGACGATGCAACCGATATTCGTCTTGCCGCGCATCGCGCGCGCGCGTTCTTGCCTCAAGGCAGCCTCCATCTTCCGGAATCTGTCGAAGAATTGTAACCCGGAACGGCGCGGTCAGCGCACCGGACGCAGCATCCGCGCCCATCGAGCGCGCGCGAAGAAGTCGACGACGCGCCGGGGGAGGCTGCCGGCGGACGGCTCCG
>DATBIJ010000098.1:0-2490 GCA_036557025.1 Thermoanaerobaculia bacterium
CGCGGGTGCTCGCGCGGCTCGCCGGCATCGGAGCGGCCGCGGCGCCCGCACAGCCCTGGAGATTCGTTGGCGATCCCGAGGTCGTCGCGAGGGTGATCCGCGCGGCGCTCGCGGACGCCGGCGTGGAGCCCGCCGAGATCGGGCTCTGGCTCCCCTCGCGCAATGGTGTGAGGGATATGGACCACGCCGAGGAGGAGGCCGCGCGGGAGGTCTTCGGAAATCTGCCGCCGTCGATCGCCGTGAAGGACGCGATCGGCGAGATGGCCGCGGCGGGCGCGGCGCAGCTGCTGGTGGCGGCGCGGACGATCGCCGGCGCCGCGGGACCCTTCAATGGGTCGGGCCGGCGGCGAAGAGCCCTCGCGCTCTCCTGCGGAGCGGGCGGAAACTTCCTGGCGGCGGTGCTGGAAGGAGCCGAGTGACGCGAAGCCGCGGGCCCGCGGCCGGTTAGCGCCGGCGCTGGCGCCGCAGGTAGCGGTAGTCGGGGATCGCGTACTCCTTGAGCTTCGCGATCAGCGAGCCGCGGGAGATGTTGAGCTCCTGGGCGGCGCGGCTCTGATTGCCTTCCAGCCGGCGCATCGCCCGATCGATCACTTCCTTCTCGACGGTCTCGACGATCCGTTTGAGATCGTCGGTCTCGCGCAGGGCGAGAGACGAGGGGCTCCCGGCAGGACGGTCCGCCGCCGGCGACGGCTCCGGACGCGCGGGCGCGGGGGCGTTGGCGAAGGCGCGCGACCCGCAGATCACGAGCACGAGCTCCTCGAGGAACAGGATGGCGCGCGCGGCCAGCCGCGGGATCTCGCGGACGTAGATCGCGGCCGCCGGCCGTCCCGGCTCCGAGGGCGCGCAAACCAGCGTCAGCGTCCCGGCGACGGTGTCGGCCCTCGAGACGCGGCCGCCCGCCATCGCCTCCTCGATCAGCCGCGGCGGCGGCGCCGGGGAGTCGAGGAAGGTGGAGGCCAGGGCGCGGAATCCTCCTGCGGAGAGTCGGCCGATCGCCCACTCGTTGGGGGGCAGCTCCCGGTCGAGGAAGTCGGTCAGCTTCATCGCGAGGTCTTCCTCGGAAGCCGCCTCGCGGCAGAGGGCCCAGGCCGAGAGCCGCAGCCCGCGGAACTCCACCTCGGTCGCCGGCCCGGTCATGTCCTCGGGCGCGGCGACGGAGTCGGTGATCGGAATCTCGTGGATCGGCGTCCCGCGCAGCGGCGCCCGCGCCTGCAGCACGGTCATCGTCGCTTCGCCGAAGCTGATGCGATCGCCCGGCGCGATCGGGCCGCCGGAGAAATCGCGCCCGTTGACCTGAACGCCTTCGGCGCCGCGGTAGAGGTCCAGCACGTAGACACCCGAGCGCTCGAAGATCCGGAAGTGGCGCCCGGCGACTCCGCGCGCGCGCACGACGACGTCGTTGCCCGTCGACGCGCCGACGGTGAAGGTGGGGTGCACGACGCGGTGAACTTCCGCGCCACCCGCACGCTTTCTGACCTCGAGGCTCAGCATTCTGCCGACCACACCAAAATGAACTTTGTTTGAAGAGAATATATACACAGCCCCGACCGGGACACAACGGGGAAAAAAGGCCGGAAAGCCGCAGTTTTGGACCCCTGTCCTCCCCCTTCGGGACTCCCCCGGCCTTCCGGACAGGGCTCACCCCGTCCTTCGGAACAGGGCGGAAATGCCTAGAACAGGCCCGAAATTCGACCTTCCGCGTCGATGTCGATGGTCTCGGCCGACGGACGGCGGGGAAGTCCGGGCATCGTCATGATGTCCCCGCACACCGCCACGATGAAGCCGGCGCCGGCGGAAAGCAGCGCCCGGTCGACGGCGAGCGTGAATGGCGCGGGCCGCCCGCCCGCGCGCGCGTCGTCGGAAAACGAGTACGGCGTCTTCGCCATGTTCACGGGCAGGTTCCCGTAGCCGAGCTTCTCGTAGAGCTCGAGGCGCTTGCGGGCCTCCTTCGAGTAGGTCACCTCGGTGGCGCCGTAGAGGCGCCGCGCGACGATCTCGATCTTCTCCGTCAGGGGGCGGTCCCACGGATAGAGCGGCCGGTAGCGGGCCGATTCCTGCGAGATCTCGCCGAGCACCAGCCGCGCGAGATCCTCTCCCCCCGCCCCACCCTTCGCGAAGACCTCCGAGAGCGCGACCGGCACGCGAAGCTCCTCGCAGCGCCGCTGCAGGAACGCCAGCTCCGCCGGCGAGTCGGTCGGAAAGCGGTTGATCGCCACCACGGCGGGCAGGCCGAAGATCCGCACGTTCTCGAGGTGCTTCTCGAGGTTCACCATCCCCTGGGACAGGGCCGCGAGGTCTTCCTCGGCGAGTGCGGACTTCGGCGCGCCGCCGTGCATCTTCAACGCGCGGACCGTGGCGACGAGCACGACCACGGAGGGCCAGCAGTCCGCGTAGGCGCACTTGATGTCCAGGAACTTCTCGCCGCCGAGATCGAAGCCGAATCCGGCCTCGGTGACGGCGATCTCGCCGTATTTCAGCGCGATCTTCGTG